>DUMX01000270.1 GCA_012839665.1 Gelria sp. | reverse complement strand
TGGGAAGTGTAGGGAACGGCCCCTGTGCCGTTCCGTCATGTTGTCGTAATACCGGTTGCAGCCATTTTCATTGGTGGTTGCCGTGTGCCCTTCAGGGTATGGCCTCCGGGCATGACGGGTAAAAGAGGGAATGAAATATACTTTGTAGGTTAATGGGGGTATACGTTAAGGAGGGAACACATATTGCGAATTTTTATTGATTCAGCTAATATTAACGAGGTAAGGGAAATTAATGCGCTGGGGTTTCTTTCTGGAGTAACTACTAATCCTAGTCTGGTTGCCAAGGAGAAACGGGATTACAAACAGGTAATAAAAGAAATATGTGATACAGTTGATGGTCCCATAAGTGCTGAAGTAATAGGGCTGGACTATGATTCTATGATTCGGGAAGGGGAAGAACTGGCAGTCATTCACCCTAATGTGGTGATAAAAGTTCCACTTACGGAGGAAGGGCTAAAAGCAATTCATACTTTTCGAGAAAAAGGGATAGCTACCAATGCTACTCTGGTGTTTTCTGCCAACCAAGCATTACTGGCAGCGCGAGCTGGAGCCAATTATGTTAGTCCCTTTATCGGCAGGGTTGACGATACCAGCAATGATGGATTACTTATGCTAAACGATATTATTACTGTGTTTGACCAGTATATGCTGGATACTGAGATTATTGCTGCTAGTATCCGGCATCCCATGCATGTTACTCAAGCTGCTATGATGGGCACCCATATAGCTACCATACCTTATAATGTTATTAAGCAAATGCTTAAACATCCTCTAACCGATGCAGGAATCGAAAAGTTTCTACACGATTGGAAGCAGGTTTTTTAGGCAACAAATAGGAGGGTTTGGTCGTGGAGAGAGAATTAGCTCTTGAATTTGCAAGAGTGACCGAAGCTGCCGCTCTTGCTGCTGCTCGCTGGGTCGGAAGAGGGGATAAAGAAGCTGCTGATGCAGCGGCCGTAACAGCTATGAGGGTTATGTTTGATACGGTTTCTGTAGACGGAGTAGTGGTTATTGGGGAAGGAGAAATGGATGAAGCCCCGATGCTTTATATCGGGGAAAGTGTTGGTAACGGTATTCCCCCGGAGGTTGATATTGCAGTAGACCCTCTGGAAGGTACTAATCTGGTAGCCAAGGGCCTTACTGGCTCTATTGCAGTACTGGCAGCAGCCCCGCGGGGTAGTCTCCTTCATGCCCCTGACATGTACATGGATAAGATTGCCGTAGGACCAGAATGTAAAGGCAGAGTTTATTTAGAAGCAAGTGTGAAGGAAAATCTACGTGAAGTAGCCCGGGCTTTGGGAAAACTGATGAGTGAAGTAACTGTGGTTATTCTGGATCGACCCCGCCACCAGGAGATAATTGAACAGGTTAGAAGCGCAGGGGCACGTATAAAATTAATTACTGATGGTGATGTATCGCCTGCAGTAGCTGCAGCCTATGATAACTCCGGGGTTGATATTTTAATGGGTGTAGGAGGAGCTCCGGAAGGAGTTTTAACCGCAGTTGCTCTTAAATGTCTGGGCGGGGATTTTCAAGCCCGACTGTATCCGGATGGGGAAGAAGCCGAAGCAGAGATTCACCGCTGTCACGAGATGGGGATAACAAATGTAAACAAAATATTTACTATTGATGAACTGGCCAGGTCCGATGATGTTATTTTTGCAGCTACTGGTATAACGGACTCATTTCTGCTTAAAGGTGTAAGATACAATAAAAGGCGTGCTATTACCGAGACTTTAGTTATGAGGAACAAATCAGGTACCATTAGACATATCGAAGCCACCCATCATCCTGATAAGAAGCCGTTATTTCAGGATGAACGTATCCAAATAAAATTGGATTAAATATAATTAAGGGGTTTATCTGTTATATTTACTGGTATAATAAAGACTAGAAGCTAAATTAATAGCAGGATACTATTGGGTTTTCCTGCCACAAGCCTTCTATGGCATCATTGCCTGTCTAGTTTGATTCATTTCATAGCCTTAATCCAAAGAGCTGGTTTTTGTTTACTAAAAACTTCATTTTTCAAAAAACAAAAACATAGGAAAGGTGTAGTTCCCCCGCCTGTCATATTAAATCCTATTTGCTATTTTCATCAGTGGTTGCCGTGTGTTCTTTAGGGTATGGCCTCTGGTCATGACAGGTTAATATGTTAATGCCCTATCTTTTGCCAAGTATTTACTAATTTGCACCTAATGCACTTAAAATGGAACAAAACGGTGTTTATCAAGAAAGGAGGAAGTTCTTGAATATATCTGAATTAGACAATAAAACCATGTTTGAACTGTACCAGATTGCGAGGGATCATAATCTTTCCGGTTATTCTAGATTGCGGAAGAAGGAGCTTATTTTTGAAATAACCAAGGCTTTAACTCAAGCCGATGAATTGCTGGAGGCCCAGGGAGTATTGGAAATCATGCCGGACGGATATGGTTTCTTAAGGCCTTTTACCTATCTTCCCAGTCAGGACGACATTTATGTCTCGCCTTCCCAAATCAGAAAATTCGAATTACGTACCGGAGATCGAGTAGGTGGACAGGTGAGGTCCCCAAAAGATAACGAGCGCTTTTTTGCTCTATTAAGAGTGCAAGATGTAAATGGCTTTCCACCAGAGGATTCTGTAGAAAGAATTTTCTTTGATGCCTTAACTCCGTTATATCCAAGGGAACGTTTAGTCTTAGAAACCTCTTCTCAGGAGTTATCAACGCGTATAATTGATTTGGTATCGCCCATAGGCAAAGGGCAGCGGGGACTAATTGTTGCCCCTCCAAAAGCCGGTAAAACCATCTTGCTGCAAAAAATTGCTCAAGGAATTACCGCCAATCATCCAGAAATAGAGGTTATTATTCTGCTGGTTGATGAAAGGCCAGAGGAAGTAACTGACATGCAGCGGTCTACCAAGGCTGAAGTAGTAGCTTCAACCTTTGATGAACCACCAGAGAATCATGTTAAGGTTACCGATATGGTATTGGAGAGAGCCAAGAGACTGGTTGAGCACAAGAAGGATGTAGTAATACTCATGGATAGTGTTACCCGTATGGCCAGAGCTCATAACCTGGTAGTCCCCCCCAGTGGCAGGACTCTTTCTGGCGGTATAGACCCGGCCTCACTAGATAAGCCCAAACGTTTTTTTGGAGCTGCCCGTAACATAGAGGAGGGTGGCAGCTTAACTATAATAGCTACAGCCCTGGTAGAAACCGGTTCTCGAATGGACGAAGTAATATTTGAAGAGTTTAAAGGACGAGGCAATATGGAATTAGTCCTGGATAGGAAATTGGCAGAGAGAAGAATTTTTCCTGCTATTGATTTAAAACGTTCCGGGACTCGTAAAGAGGAACTGTTATTTACTCAGGAAGAATTAGAATTAACCTGGAATTTACGTAATACCTTTAGTGATTATAGTCCGGTAGAAACCATGCAGATGATGATTGATACTATGAGAAAAAGTAAATCCAACCAGGACTTATTACGGGCTGCTCCTATAGTTTTTGGGAAAACGGAATACGCTCGAAATGCTTATTAGACAATAAATGTGAATAAACACCTCTTTTCTAGTTAAGAATATAGGGCAGCGAGCCCTTTATTCCAAGGCCCGCGAAAAGAGGTGTAAAAAGTGAATAAAAAATGGATAAGTTTGCTGCTATTATGCACCTTCTTATTGTGGACAGGTAGCAGCCCGGCAATAGCAGCCTTAAACCAGGCTGGTTTCATACCTTGTAACGCCGGCAAAAAACAGGTAGCAGGAAGCTATAAGAGCTATTATGTACGTTCAGGTGACAATCTGTGGGACCTATCTCGGACTTACCAGGTTGAGCTCAAGACTTTGATGAGGATTAACAAACTGGACCAGAATAGTGTTTTAAGAGTAGGTCAAAGGTTGGAAATACCTGGCGGGCAGGTTCGAGTTCATATTATACGCCCTGGTGAAACCCTGTGGGATATTGCCCGTAACTATAATGTTGATTTGAATGAGTTACAAAGACTAAATAGCAATAAACAAGCCTGCAACCTGAAAATAGGCGACCCAATAAAATTGCCGCAGAATAGTGCGCAGGTAGCTTTTAGCGAATCGGTTAAACCCTCGCGTAGTATAGTATCTCGGTTCGTCTGGCCGATTCGGGGAACAATTACTTCTAAATACGGATGGCGAAGTTCCGGTTTTCATCATGGACTGGATATTGCCGGTGACCTGGGGGACCCAGTGCAAGCTGCTGCTGGTGGTGTAGTGTCTTTTACTGGTTATATATCCCTTTACGGTAATACGGTTATAATTGACCATCCGAATGGAAAACAGACTCTATATGCACATCTTAATGCAACCAAGGTAAAGTCGGGAGATAGAGTAGCCCGTGGTGCTATTATTGCTACGGTAGGTAGTACCGGTCGTAGTACCGGACCCCATCTCCATTTTGAAATAAAACAAGGTGATACCAGGGAAGACCCGCTAGTTTATCTTAGATAAAGCACAAAAAAGCCCCCCCTGGAAAATCAGGGGGTTTTTTTATGTCTCCAATTAGGATAGGCTATAGGTGGAATTAAGAATTGAGAATTAAAAATTAAGAATTGGGTGTATGTCTATCAAATTGAAAGCCGAGGTTAGTAGATGTGTTTTTAACGCTTTTTGCCAATCAGCAGGGAGAGCTGCTGGAGTATCCTGGTATTGGGATGCTGGGGCGCAGTGGTTCTAATTGGGTAATACCCGAGGAGAACGAGATGATACCATTACCTCGGGGGGCTTCGCTGGTTATGGTTCCTGGTTGTATACCAGTTGGGGTTGACAGCCAGGAGCAATTAACTTATTTTGAAGAGGCACCTGGTTGTGAGGGTAAAATTCAGGCAGTAGCTGCTCTCTTACCCCAGGGCTTTACCCGAACCTTTATGCCTGCATATGTGAAGCGTGAATCGGATACAGACCTTCCTCTATTGGGTTATGCAGCGGTTGGGTTTAAACACGAGAAAATATATGTAGCTGCGGTTCAGACTGATGCTCATCGTAAATGGCACCCAACTTACTACAATACAGAAGGACTACCAGCGCGGATTAATAAAAAGCTAAAAAAGTATCCCGATAATAGAATTTTCAGGCAATTGGCCTATTGCTCCCTGGAATATAGTTGCTTTACTGCCCAGAATATTTTTTACCAGCGCTGGGAGGGCGGTATACCTACTATGCCCAGGTGTAATGCTGATTGTATGGGTTGCATATCAGAAAGTCATCTTAACACTAACTCCCCGCAGCAGCGCCTAAGTTTTAATCCCCAGGTTAAGGAAATAGTTGAAGTAGGCACTGAACATCTGATAAAGGCCCGGGATGCTATAATTAGTTTTGGGCAGGGGTGTGAAGGTGAGCCATC
>DUMX01000269.1 GCA_012839665.1 Gelria sp. | reverse complement strand
GCAATCGCGTTTTAGTAAAGAGGTAGCACAGTTAGATAAAACCCAGCTGGATTTACTGTTAGAGGTATTGCGCGACCGTATCATTTGTTTGACTGATGTTAATAAAGAATTGGAAGAATTTTTTGCCCTTCCCGAGTATGGGAATGACATTCCGGAGGTTATGCAAGCTGATAGCGTAGAACAGGTTTTAGAGGGTTTTATTAGCGGATTACCTGATTTTCAGGAAACAGCAGAAATTAAGCAGTTTATTAAAACCCTGACCAAAAGCTTACAGCTTAAGCCTAAAAATGTTTTTAGGCCTTTACGCTACGCCTTAACTGGTAAATCCCAAGGCCCTGACTTACCTTATTTGATTTTTGTCTGGGGTCGAGAAGAAACCCTGCGCCGCGCCCGGGAGAGCATGAAGGTAATTAAAGCGGAGTAAGGTGTAAGTGGTCCATTTTCGTATCCGGGTTGACTTTGGTGACTGGGCTGCATATAATTTTAATTAATTCCATAGATAAATGCTATGAACGGGATAAGTAGGACTGTAATCGCTGCCAGAGAGAAGAGGTCACCGGCTGAGAGCCTCTTTACAGTACGAAGCCGTTTCGAAATGCGTCCGGGAGCAGGTATGTTGAAATCATGTAGGCATACTCGGTAATACCGTTAAAGTACTGGAGTGGGGTGTCTGCTTAAGGCAGAACTCAACAAGAGTGGAACCGCGGAAAATATGGCCTTTCGCCTCTTAAATGAGACGAAAGGCTTTTTTATTTTAAGGAGGGTAAAAAATGTTTTCCAGGCTTAAATCGGAGATCCAAGTAGTATTCGAAAGAGACCCGGCTGCTCGCAGCGTATGGGAGGTAATTTTCTGTTACCCCGGATTTCATGCTATTATTAATCATCGGATAGCCCATTTTTGCTATCGTAAAAAACGATATTTCCTGGCCCGTTTTATATCCCATATTAGCCGCTGGTTTACTGGTATCGAAATTCATCCTGGGGCCGTAATTGGAAAAGGTTTTTTTATTGACCATGGCAGTGGGATAGTTATTGGAGAAACTACAGAAATAGGTGATAATGTTACTATATACCAGGGGGTTACCCTGGGCGGAACCGGTAAGGAAAAAGGTAAACGCCACCCCACTATTGGGAATAATGTGGTTATAAGTGCTGGAGCCAAGGTTTTGGGAGCCATAACCATAGGCGATAATGTTAAAATTGGCGGTGGTTCCGTAGTTTTAAAAAGTGTGCCTCCGTCCTGTACCGTAGTGGGAGTCCCGGGAAGAATAGTAGTTCGGAATGGAGCCCGAGTAACCGATGGTAAAATGGAGGTTGATTTAGAACATCACCTTTTACCGGATCCTATAGCTGACACCCTGGTAGCTATGCAGGCCCGGATTGATGATTTAGAAAAAAGGTTACAATCTTATGAGAAAGAGGTGTCTAATTATGCGAGTGTACAATACCCTGAGTGGCAGGAAAGAAGAGTTGGTAACGCTTGAGCCGCATAGGGTAAAAATATATGCCTGTGGTCCTACCACCTATAACTATATTCATCTAGGTAATGCCCGACCCCTGGTAGTATTTGATACTTTGCGCCGCTATTTAACCTATCGCGGCTACGATGTAACTTATGTACAGAATTTTACTGATGTGGACGATAAGATAATTAACCGCAGCCGGGAAGAAGGCGAAGAAGCACTTAAGTTGGCAGAACGCTATATAGATGAATATTTCGAAGATGCAGACACTCTAAATATTTTACGGGCAGATATCCATCCCCGGGCAAGTCAGCATATAGAAGACATAATTAAAACTATTGAAAAACTTATTGATAAGGGATTTGCTTATGAAGTTGATGGTGATGTTTTCTACCGGGTAAAAGCTTTTAAGGAATATGGTAAACTATCGGGACGTAGTGTAGAGGACATGTTATCTGGTGCTCGAGTGGAAGTTGATGAACGTAAAGAAGAGGCAGTTGATTTTGCTTTATGGAAAGCGGCTAAACCGGGTGAACCTTTCTGGGATAGTCCCTGGGGGCAGGGACGACCAGGCTGGCATATTGAGTGTTCGGTGATGGCTACTAAATATCTGGGAGATACCATAGACATTCACGGCGGAGGTAGCGATTTAATTTTCCCTCACCATGAGAATGAAATAGCGCAAGCTGAGGCTCTTACGGATAAACCTTTTGTGCGGTATTGGATGCATAATGGCTTTCTCACTATAAATAGTGAGAAGATGTCTAAATCCTTGGGTAACTTTTTCCTCCTGAGAGAAGTTTTGGACAAATTCCCGGCTGATGTAGTACGTTTTTATTTAATTGCTACCCATTACCGTAGCCCCCTGGATTTTGATGATGGTAAATTGGAGGAAGCCCGTAAGGCTTTGGGACGCTTAAAAACTACTTTAATGTTGGTAGATGAATTTCAGCAGAATAGTGTATCTGCCGATACCGATTTGAAGGAGATCGAACTGCTAGATAAGGTTAATGAACTCCGGCAAGAATTTATTGCTGCTATGAATGATGATTTTAATACCGCCCGGGCTATAGGGCATTTATTTGAAATTTCTCATCTTATTAATAGCTATTTGGCAACGGCCTTTCAAATAAATGCCCTATAGCCCGGGCGGTATTAAAATCATCATCCATAGCAGTAATAAATTCTTGCCGGAGTTTATTAACCTTATCTAGCAGTTCGATCT
>DUMX01000380.1 GCA_012839665.1 Gelria sp. | reverse complement strand
TTCCTTAGTTTAGTCTCTATTATGCCGTCGATGACGCAGATCCCCGTGGCGTGTACAGGAACCCGTACCTTATCAGGGCATAGAGCAGCCCCAGCATCGTGCCAACGACAGAGTCTGCACTTTGCCCCCTGCACGGTACTCGCATTCTGAAAATTGAGGATTCTTGATGACAAGTGCAGTGCGGACCGCAGCCTGCTGGTCAGGGTTGATGGCAATGTCTACGCCGGGATACGTGCCGTTAGAGGAAAAGGTAAGGTCGGTATCGAGGTCATGGTCACGTACCCCCACAGTGATGGTGTGCACGCCGAACTGTTTGGCCAAGATGCACGCCAGTATGTGAAACTCATCCACATCTGTGGCAGCTATGACGAGTGACGCGTCGAATACTCCAGTTTGTTCCATAACTCTCATGGACGTGTCATTTTCGTAGATCGTAATTGCGTCCAGGTTACGCCTCGATTTCGCTCAGCCTCTCACTTGCTCTATCGATAACGACTACGTCCTGGTTCTCCTGACACAAACGGCTGGCGAGTTCAAATCGAATCCTACCTGCGCCAATGATTGTAGCTTAGGTTTCTTGTCACTCCAGAATGACTTGCTCGGTGTCTCGATCGTAGTTCGCACTAGGAAAACCTAATTTGACGTAATGCTGGCTACCCTGTCTTGGACTGTGCAGCAGTTGCTGTACCTTGGGACTTGGTTACGGCCAAAAGGTGGCGGGGTGCCAAGATTCCTTATTTGGCTATTTTCTAATAGAGTCTGCTTGGATGATACTAGGGCTAAACTGTATCGATATGTAATTAAAGGGGGAAGCATGGCCTGGAGAGAATACCTTATAAAACAAGCACATATCTACAATGGAAAGCCAAATCTGATTTGCGTTGAGCAGCAAATTCGTCTGTTCAGCAGTCATGCACTAAAACGAGGCAAATCTCCACAAAAGCGTTGATCGGACGTTGGAGCCCAGCAAGAGGATGAATGCATGAAGGAATCTTTTGCATTACAGATTAACGTGCATGTTTTTGGGATCGGTATTTCCCCTGGGAAGGGTGACTTTAGATGTCCAAAACCAATTTGGTCCGTGCAAGTCGGGACGGCGATCAGTTCCACTATTTGTGGGCCGCCCGCCGCTGCTTGCTTCTTATTTCACCTACTGCCAGCTTGAAAGCAATTACGATCGAGGGTCCGTCTCCGTCTGAAACAGATGAAGAAGAGCATGTTACAGCTGGTGAAGAACTGATTGATGTCGGTGAATACTACGGAAGTCAGAATCTCAAAGAAGCAGCGCTTGTCCGGTACATTCAGGTCAAGCATTCGACAGTTAGGATTGATGAAGCTTGGAGGCCAAGTGAGCTGGAAAAGACGTTTAGGGGATTCGCCAAGCGATACAAGGCATATCAGCAGAATCTTGGCACAGTAGACCTAGACAACAAATTGGAGTTCTGGTTTGTTTCAAATCGACCGGTTAGTACTGATTTTCTAGAAGCTATTCATGACGCCGCCAAAGGTATCTCAGCTCGACATGTCAATGATCTGAAGAAGTTAGAGCGATTTACGGGTCTCAGCGGCACGGCGCTCGCAAGTTTCTGTAAGTTGCTTCGGCTTGAAGGAAATCACGAAGGGCTGTGGAATCAACGAGACCTACTGGCCCAAGACATTGGCTACTACTTGGCTGATGCAGACGTTGACGCCCCCGTTCAACTGAAAGAGCTGGTAACCCAAAAGGCTCTCTCCGCAGGTGCTGATAATCCAGTTATCAGCAGGACAGATGTGCTTCGGGCACTCAAAACTGACGAAAGTCGCCTATTTCCTGCGCCGTGCCTCATCAAAGAGCTTGAAAATATCGTGCCGCGTGAGCAAGAACCAGAGTTTCTTCAAACGCTCGTACAGGCGGCCGGTAATACTATCATCGTTCATGCTGCAGCGGGTGTGGGAAAGTCGATTTTCGCAACACGTATCAAGTTGGGGCTACCCGCTGGTTCATCAAGCGTTCTCTATGACTGTTTTGGAAATGGTCAGTATCGTAGCGCTAGCGGTTATCGCCATCGTCATAAGGATGCTCTGGTTCAGATTGCGAATGAACTGGCCTCCATGGGACTATGCCACCCGCTCATCCCCAGCTCGCATGCCGACCCGCCAGCCTATATGAGGGCTTTCGCTTATCGTTTGGAGCAGAGTATTGCGTCGCTTAGATCAAAGAACCCGCAGGCACTTCTCTGCATCATCATTGATGCCGCGGACAATGCGCAAATGGCAGCAGAGGAAATCGGCGAAACACGCTCTTTCGTGCGCGACTTGATCCGGGAGCAACTACCAGAAGGCGTGCGCTTGGTCACCTTGTGCAGGACACATCGGCAGGAATACCTTGACCCGCCGCCAGATGCCTTGCAGCTTGAACTCAAACCTTTCAGTCGAGCCGAAACTGCGACACACTTGCGGCAGGTTTTCGCTGATGCCACCAAACAAGACGTCAACGAATTCCACCGCTTGAGTTCTCAGAACCCTCGCGTTCAAGCATTAGCGCTTGAGCAAAAAGTCCCATTGAGCGAGATTCTTCGAGCCCTCGGCCCAAATCCTACTACTGTCGACGACACGATCAAAAGCTTGCTCGATGAGTCTATAGCCAACCTACGTGATGAGGCAGGAGCTATCGAAAAAGCGCAAGTAGACAAGATCTGCGCCGGACTGGCCGTACTCCGACCTTTGATCCCTGTGTCCGTTCTAGCCTCTATGTCAGGGGTTGATGAAACTGCGATCAAGAGTTTCGCCTTCGACCTCGGGCGTCCCATCCTTGTTGCAGGTGACACGATTCAATTCCTCGATGAACCTGCTGAGTCTTGGTTTCGGAGTAGGTTCAAGCCGACGGCACGTGACTTAACAGCTTTCGTTGAAAGTCTGAAGCCGCTCGCGGCAAGCAGCGCCTATGTAGCTTCCGCATTGCCACAGCTCATGCTGGATGCGGGTCAGTTTTCTGAGCTCATAGCGCTCTCTCTGTCTTCTCAAGCGTTACCAAGCACGAACCCTGTTGAGAGGCGCGACGTTGAACTGCAACGTCTTCAATTCGCCCTCAGGGCAAGCTTACGTGCAAGGCGCTACACAGACGCAGCAAAACTGGCACTGAAGGCCGGTGGCGAAAGCGCGGGTAATGAACGGCAACGCAAGCTCCTACAAGCTAACACAGACTTGGCTGCGGTCTTCTTCGAAAGCAACCGCATTCAAGAACTCGTCTCTCGAAAGACATTTGGCTCAGGTTGGGTCGGCTCCCACAATGCTTACGAAGCCGCACTACTGTCTGGGCGGAGTGAGCTGTTAGGCGACGCCTGTTCTAGGATCAGGATGGCCCACGAATGGCTGCAAAATTGGAGTCAGTTATCTGATGAGGAACGGCAAAGGGAGCCAGTATCGTATAACGATATCCTTGAGATGGCAACCGCCTCTTTCAACATCGCCGGCGCTAGTGGTTGCTCACGTGAACTATGGCGATGGCGCTCCAGTGCGGTTTCGTTTCGCGTCGGACGAATCCTCGCAAGACGATTCATCGATCATGGTTACTATCAAGAGCTCAATGAGCTAGCACTAGCTGCAGTGAATGATCTGTATCTCATACTTGCGATTACGTTGGAATTACGGGAGGTTCATCGTTTACCACCAAAGAGTGTTGTGGAGCGTGCATGTCACGTGGCTTCAGATCCGCGCATCAAGCTAGAAGATGGTAGTAGCTGGAACAGTCAAGAAACCACTATACGGTCAATAACCTCACTAGTAGAAGCTGCATATAAGCTATCGGTTGGTACGGTCGACACACTGATCCCACTACTGACACGCTACTTGCCTGCGTCTCCTCCGCGAGGTCTTTCGTCTCGCTATAGCAGAGAGCGATTTCCTCTGCTTCGTGCATATGCCCTAAGGGCAGCACTCAGCAATCAATCGCTTGATTTGATTGATTTGGCACATGATGAGTTGAAAAAAGAGCTGGAAGATCCAAGAACCCACTCCGAATCTCAGGATGCGCGGGAATTCAAAGAGCGCATTGGTTCTCTCCTCCCATGGCACCGTTTATGGGCGGCAGCCTTCCTCGGTCGAACGTCACCTGCGTCTCTTGTAAACTCTATCGGCGCAATGAAGGCCAAACCTCCTAAGGTAGGAGGGATCAGCAGCTGGGATAACTTGAATACATTAAATGAAATTGCTCGGGTCTGGTTCGATACCTTGTTGACTACGGAAAACACTGATGCTAAGTCGTTCGATGTGTTCGCCCAGTGGATCACCAGCCTCGAGCAGCCATTGTTCACCACGACACTCACACATCTCGCACGACTAGCAGCCCGATCGTCCGCGTTGGAGGAGCGCGCGTTTGACTATGCCAGCATGGCTTTTGGTATTGTCCAAAACGCGCGTGAAGACGCAGAATCGAAGTCAAACGCTTACATGGAGCTGGCGAGGGCGATCTTAACAGTAAGCCCCGCAGAAGCGGCCGCCTATTTCAATCAGGCCGTGGAGGTCTCAAGCAGGATTGGCGATGAGAATCTGGATCGATGGCAAGCGCTTCTGGACTTAGCCGCTGCGCTGCCTCTCGGGATAGACCAAACCCGGTGATAGCATACAGGCTCGCGCGTTGTGCAGAACTAACTTATGACTATGTCATCCGGGACAAGCATTTTGATTGGGAAGCCACTGTCAAGGCGATATCTGGTCTATGTGGGAAGTCATCCTTTGCGATCCTTAGCCGTTGGCGGGATCGGGATTTTGGGTGGGCAGAACGGTTATTGCCAATCGCCGTCAACTTCCTTGTCTCACGCGGCGACGTCGATCCAAAAGTTGCTCTGGCATTGATCGGCTTTCGCGCCCAATGGAACGAGCCTCTCTTGCTCAAGAGCGTTTTGGCGGCCTGCGCAGACAAAGCTGAAAAGGAAACTGCGGCAGAGTTTACTTATCGTTACATGACGCTGGGCCAACATAGAGTTGGAAGGTGGCGCGAACTTAAGCGCATCTTGGCTGAGCACGGCATAGCGCATTCAGAACTGGATGAACAGATCGCCTTAAGTGAACGTGAGGAACAATTCAACAAGTCGAGGGAGAAAAGCTACGACATAGATCATACTACCGATCGAGAAATCAAACATGGCATCAATTGGAACGCAATATTTGATGGTATTGATTTATGCGTTGCCAATGATATTTCGCTGGCATATCGACGATTTGAAGATCTCGACCCATCTTACTACAATGAATGGTTCTTTGAAGAAGCGTGCCGTCGAATACAAGTTGGTAAAGAGGCTGAACTTGTCATTGCTATTGCAGGTGTAACCGATTTTGACCTCTATCATTTACGCATCTTTCTTGAACAGCTTCCAAATGGCTGGGAAAATCGGCTCGCAGTCAAGTCAGCTCTTGCCCAGGCTCTGAAGACATTCTGCCGACGATGCTGCATGGAAGTTACGCGAAGCCGGTACTATGAGGCGCTTCCTCTAAATACTGCGTGCAGGCTAGCTGGAATTCCTGAGGACGACGTAGTTGATGTGGTTCTGACCGCCATAAGCGAGGCGACCGAAGTCGCCAGTGCAAATCGCCTGTTCACACTGGTAGGACTCCTCGCACCGAAACTGAAGGTAAGTGAAGCACTAGAGGCACTTTCGTTCGGCCTTGATCTATTTGATCCCGTTCTGGAGGATACCGATGGTGACGGCCCGTGGTCGCCCAAACTTGAGCCTCCTGCAGAGATTGAAGGCTCAGTCGCCGGTTATATATGGGGCTGCCTTGCAGCTCCACAGGCAAGTTTGCGCTGGGAAGCTGCACATGTTGTTCGCGCGTTGTGCACACTCGGAGACGAAAAGGTCCTCGATCACCTTATCAGAATAGCGAACGGAGCCTCAGCCGATGCTTTTTGTGACGCCCATTTACATTTCTACAAACTGCACGCACGTCAATGGTTGCTAATCGCATTGGCCCGTGCTGCTAAAGAGCATTCGGAGCTCATTTCTCCCTATGCCGACTTCCTAAGTAAGCTAGCGTTTACCGGAGAGCCTCACGTTCTCATCCAAGAGTTTGCAAAGAGAACGATCCTTGATTTGTTGGATGCAGGATTCCTGGAATCCCAGCGTGATTTACGACATCGACTCGCAGTTATCAACACATCACCTTTTCTCCCTATCGAATCGAAATCCTGTCAGCGTTCCGAAGACGGTGAAACTGATCGCAAAACGAAGCTTGGCAATGAGAGTGATGAAGATCGGTTCTACTTTGGCATCGATATGGGCCCATACTGGTTTGCCCCTCTGGGTCTACGTTTTGCCAAGCCGCAAGCTAACATCGAACGCGAAGTGTTAAGCGTGATTAGAAGCAACTGGAAGCTATCTGGAGGCAACCGGTGGGATGAAGATGAGCGCCACCAACGGAAGATTTTCAGAGACATGCAGACCTATCACTCTCACGGTTCATACCCACGTGTGGACGAACTGCGTTTCTATCTCTCTTACCATGCGATGATGGTGGTAGCCGCGAAGCTTCTGGCTACAACGCCTGTGCATCACGATCCCGAGTATTCCGAGGACGAGTTTAATGATTGGCTGCGTTGCCATGATCTTTCTCGCCAAGACGGCGGTTGGCTGGCAGATCGTCGCGACCCAATTCCACTTGAAAGGCCAACCTGGAAAGATGAGAAGGAGACAGACGAGTGGCCTTGGTCTATCGCAAGAAATGACTTCGATCAGATTCTCATGATGCCTGACGGCCGAATGAACCTTTGGGGCCGTTGGACATGGGTTTCAGGGCATCGAGAGGAGTCCACCCGTGTTTACAGTGCACTTGTTTCATCCGATCGTTCTATGGCACTACTGAGGGCGTTGCAGAGCGTAGACGACCCGTACGCTTATCGAATACCTGATGCCTTTGACAATTTGCAGATCGACTTTGATGGCTTTCAACTCAAGGGCTGGATAGTCGATCAATCTCTCGATAGCGGGATAGACAAGCAGGACCCATGGGCGGGAGCTATCAGGTATCCGCCACCTGAACCGGCCGCTTACATCATCGATGCTATGAAATTGAACTCCGACACCGAGCATCGACGATGGTTTGTACAGGGCCATTGCATTGATGTCGCCTGGTCCCATGTATGGGGATATTATCAGGATGAAGATAACGATAAGACGAAACATGAAACTGGAGAACGTTTTCAAGCATCATTCGAGTTCATTGTATCGCTATTGCGTAAGCTAAGCATGGATTTGATCGTTGAAATACAAATTGAACGACGTCTCCGCTACTCTAGATGGGAAAGGAGTAAAGAAGATGATATCAGGTTCACCCCGCCAAGTACCCGACTATTTCTCATCAAGTCCGACGGTAGTATCAACACGCTGTGAAAAGACGCTTGAGCTAGGCAGGAAATTGACCAAAGAGCTTGGCATTGACCAGTCTGCGGATACGCTCGGACGGTGGATGGCCCACTACATTGCGGAGCTGATTCAAGACGCGGAGAAAGCCAGCGCTGAAGAGCAACCAGCGATGATGCGAGCCTGTTGTGATGCAATCTTGAGTCTTTGGAATCATCGGCATACGTTGCCAAACGGCAAACGTCCATTTGAGGAACTCGAACCGCTCCTGAGAACTCTTGAGAGCCTAGATCCCGAAGATGACACACCGAGGTATTTTCGTTCAGTAAGAGCCGTTATTGATAATACTGAAGAAAATGAAGAGACGAAATCCTGGCTAAATCTTACTGATTACATAGACTATTCTGCAAAACTACTCATTCGGTACTGCCTAACTCAGGCCGCACAGAACGCGCTCAACAAGTCTGCTGAGTGGGTCAGCCTTGCCCAAGCGGCTGACGCTGGCGAAAGTATAGAGTTTCCGCTAATTCGCGTGATTGCTGAAGAGAGTTATATGTTGGAAGCATCTGATCCGAGTGAGAAAGAGAAGAAACGTACTGAGAATCGTATTAGTCGACTGGAGGCCTTCGCAGAAATGGCTATGCAAGTGGTCTCCGATCTGCGAAAGTAAATCCGGCAAACCAAAGGTATTAAAGACGAGTAATAGAGTAACTTGAACATCTCGGCAAGAAACTACAAGCCAGTCACGCATAAGAACCCGTTACCCCTTCCGTGGGGAGTTTTCATGGCCAAAAGGGGATTTTCAAATGGCCATTGACACACCGGCGGTTGATAATCCACAAACTTGTCAAACCGGAAGCCTGCTTCATGGAGTGGAGATTCAATCGGTTTCCATGACTTCGTATACCATTCTAAAGCCTCCACTACCTGGCTTCTGACAAATTTACACGCTGCACGTAAGCGTCTCATCCATTGAACCGCTTTCGTCCACAACAGTAGTTCAGCATCAAGCTTAGCGCATAGCCAAGAAGTCCCTCAAGGAACGCAAGGCTTCAGTTACGTCTGACAGAGATTTTCGGTATGGCTTGAGCGACTTCTTGACTTCTGAGTCCTCTATCAAGATTCTGTGAGTCTCTTCTAGTCTGTCGTAGGCTTCCGGGCTTCTGTCCAGCCAGTGTAATAGGGCATCAGTACTCGAATAATGAATCCGTCCAACGAAGTAGGCGTGGTTCGTTTTGTCGTTGGGTGTAATGATGCCCTGCCCACCATTGTGATTGCGTATTGCTTGCTTTAGATAGTAGTCCAGCTTTCGGGCGTTTACTAGAAAGGCCGAATAGGATTCATGGAACTTCTGAAGGGTTTGCGTGAACTCCTGACTGGCAGGCAAAGTCTTGGCCCATTCTTCGATTAGGGAGAGTTGGAGTGATTCGTACACTTCCTTGGCAGCGGGAGGAGCGGACTGCTCAGCGCTGTCAATGGATAGGACATCAGGTTGGTCTACTATTGCCCTTAGCTTATCTTTCAGAATCCCTACTTCTCTTGAGTAATCATGACGAAGCCGCCTTGCTTCGGCCCAGACCTGAATAAACCACATCAACAATCCAACAATGAGTCCGGTAATCACACTATATATTGCACCTGAATATAGTGCAGACCAAAACGATATTGAGAATGCTACTGCCTCTGGGGTACCACTCGGAGGTATTCCAGGCATGCCACATCACCTTTCCACGTGGAGTTGTTAATGGCCAAGTTAAAATGGGCTTAAATGGCCACGAAAAATCCCCACAAATG
>DUMX01000022.1 GCA_012839665.1 Gelria sp. | reverse complement strand
GGCATCCCGGATTTTTTCCCAATCATTCATAATATAAAAGGCCAGAATGGGGGAAAAAATCAGGGCCAGTATTTTACCTAAGAAATTGTAAAAACCGCTTAAAAACCGGTTTAAAACCTGGTAGATATAGGTTTCGAGTTTGCCCAAGTTTTTATTAATTACCTGGTTTAGTTGTTCCGGAGTCTGCATCTGGTCAATTTTGCCCGCCATTTCCTGGGCCTGCCCTACGTAGTGGGGATATAATTCCGCCAATCCGTTTAGTTCTCTTACCAGACCGGGAATAGCCAGTGCTAATATTACAGCAAAGACAGCGACTACTCCCAGGTAAAGAAGGATAATGGCCCAAATTCTTTTCAGGCCTTTTTTTTCAATATAGGAGACCGGGCGAAAGAGCAGATAAGCTAATAGAGCCCCCAGAAAGAAGATTAGTAAGACTTCCCTGACCAGATAAAGAAAATAGAGGCTTAATATGACTACCAGGAAAAAGATTAGATAATGGGATAATTTGCGGGAATTTACCTGCATTAAAACTCCTGCTTTCCAATGATGTCATCTAATTCATCTTCTACATCGCTCATGATATCTTTGGCCTTGTCGTTAACGATGTCCCTGGCCTTGTTGTAACTGGCCTTAACCTGGTAGCTGCTGCGCTTAATGTCGCTTTGATAGTTCATGTAATAATAGGCGGCAGCTGCTCCGACTAAAGCCCCGATAATGAAGCCATTACAATACGCCCGCACTTAAACTCACCTCCCGGTACCGTCCCCTCCTGACTCCTTGTCCCTCCGCCCCTTGCTTACAGCAATTCCGAGGATTTATCTATAGAAACCAGGGTACCATCTTCGGCTACTTCATAGAGATTAAGTCGACCTTTGTTAAAATTAAACTCCAGGAAACAGTTCCAGCAGTAATACTGCTCATTACCCACTTTCCCAATCTGTATGCCATTACACACCGGACACCTGATAATCATCATCATTGCTCCCTTCAGCAGACAACACCGCACTATCTGGATTCTTCCAGTTTACCTGTTCCAGGGCAACTCCCTCCCGTCCCTGCAACATATCCTTGATGGCACCGGAGGCTATTTCCACACCCCAGACCTTCATGCTTTCCCGGGATAGAATAAAATCACTTACTACACCCAGTTCTTTGCCCTCCTGGTCAAAAACGGTATCACCGATTTTTTTCTGATATATTGATAATTCTTCCCCGGCAATATAGGATTTAATACGGGCACGGCTATTAATAGTAACTGATTCTTCACCTATTTCTAAGTCCTGGCGCACTACCATACCCGGGTTATCATTGGTCATTTCTATGACTAAATAAGCCAGTCGGAAATCATCACCGACTACCGCCTTTTCCACTCGGCCAATTACCTGAGCACTTTCCCGATCAAACACGGGCAGGTTTTTTAAATTTCTTACTTTCATATCTATAGCTTTACCCGTCAGAAAAAAAACATGCAAATAGGGCAGGTGGTGTTATTGGATGGTGCCGCCGCCGAGGACGTAGCCATCCAGGTAGTAAACTACTGATTGTCCGGGAGTGATGGCGCGTTGGGGCTTATCAAATTCTAATAATGCTTTATCCCCTTGAAGTGTAAGTAAGGCGGGAGTATCAGGTGCCCGATAGCGGATGCGGGCTTCTACCTTTATCGGACTATCCAGATTTTCGTAATAGATAAGATTATTATTAACTGCAATCAGGCTATTTTCATATAAATGTTCCGGGTCATCAAGTATAAGGCGGTTGTTTTTAGAATCAAGAGCTATTACATACAAGGGCCGCCCTCCACTTATACCTAATCCTTTACGCTGTCCAACCGTATAAAAAGGTAATCCCCGATGCTCCCCCAGGACATTACCCTGTAAATCTACTACCTGCCCGGGTTCGGCCTGCAGCCGTCCTTGAAGAAAATCGCGATAGTCCCCTGCAATAAAACAAATTTCCTGGCTGTCTTTGCTTTCTGCTACGGCCAGCTTTCTTTCTCGGGCTCTGTTTCTTATCTCTGGTTTGGTCAACTCTCCCAGCGGAAACAGGGTATGCTTCAGTTGTTTCTGATCAAGCTGATAAAGAAAATAGCTCTGGTCTTTCGATAAATCTTTTCCCTTTTTGAGCAGGTAACGTTTTCTGCTGTCATCATACTCAATCCGGGCATAATGCCCGGTAGCTATCTTATCAAAGTCCATATCCAGGGCATAATCCAGGAGACTGCCAAATTTTATAAAGCGGTTGCAAACTACACAGGGATTGGGGGTCTGACCCTTTTCATATACCGTAGTAAAATAGTCTATAACCTTTTCCTGAAATTGTTCCTGCAAATCAACCACTATATGTGGAATATCTAATACGGTAGCAACATCAGCTGCCCGGGTTGCTACCTCTGAATTCCAATTAATCATGGTCAAACCGGTAACTTCGTGCCCTTGTTCTTTTAATAAAAGAGCGGCTACGGTACTATCAACCCCACCACTCATAAGGACTGCTATCTTCACTAATTCATCTCCCTAACAGCCTGGTTATCAGGCCTATCTCATAATTTATCTTTTCCAAATATATATAACATCAAACCGACGGGAACTTCAAGCTATTTGACCAGTGAAACGTTTTCTGCCCCCCATCTATGCTGGTATGTAGTACCAGGTTATTCTATAATTACTGCAAGGAGTTATGGGACCAGGTGAAGGAGAATGGTTTATGGACCTTTTTGATTTACAGGTAAATAAGAAAACGTTTGCAAATGCTCCGCTGGCCTATCGCATGCGGCCGCGTAAGCTGGATGAGGTGCGAGGGCAGGAACATATAGTTGGCCCTGCTTCAGTTTTGCGAAAAGCTATCGAAAAGGATGAACTTCATTCTTTCGTCCTGTTCGGCCCTCCGGGGACTGGAAAAACCAGTATTGCCCGGATAATTGCAGGTATGACTAACTCTCATTTTGAAATCCTGCAGGCAGTAACTGGTGGAGTCAAAGATATTAAGCAAATTGCTGTTGATGCCAAAGAGCGATTCAAGTTTTATCAACAGCCTACTATTGTATTTGTTGATGAAATTCACCGTTTTAACAAAAGCCAGCAGGATGTTTTACTTCCTTTTGTAGAAGATGGCAGTTTTATTTTAATTGGTGCTACCACTGAAAATCCTTTGTATGAACTTAATAATGCCCTGCTTTCGCGGTTGCGGCTGTATATACTGGAGACTTTGGATGCAAAGGCCTTAAACCAAATAATTAATGAAGCTCTGCATGATAAGGAGCGCGGACTGGGTAATTTGAATATAAGTATTGACCAGGACGCCATCCAGTTTATAACCGAACTGGTCAAAGGGGATGCCCGCATGGCTTTGAATATTGTGGAAGCAGTAGTTAATTCATATGCCCACCCGCAAACAGGTTTGCATATTGATAATGCACTGGTGCAAAAGATTAGCGGCAGGCCCCTGCTTAAATATGATAAAACCGGGGATTACCACTATGATACAATTTCAGCTTTTATTAAAAGCATACGCGGCTCGGACCCTGATGCGGCTTTGTTCTGGTTGGCAGTTATGATTGAAGGCGGTGAAGACCCGAAGTTTATTGCCCGCCGACTAATCGTCCATGCTGCTGAAGATATTGGCCTGGCTGACCCTTATGCCCTGACCATCGCTGTAGCTGCCACCCGGGCCCTGGAATTCGTAGGCCTGCCGGAGGCTCGTATACCGCTGGCTGAAGCTACTATCTATTTAGCCACCGCTCCCAAAAGTAACAGCAGCAAAGTAGCTATTGACAACGCTATAGCAGCCGTACGGAGCAGCCCCAAGATAATAGTACCTCCCCCCATAGCTGATACTTCCCATAGTAAAGCTAGCAGGTTGGGTAAGGGTAAGGGTTATAAGTATCCTCACGATTACGGCGGCTATGTAGAACAACAGTACCTTCCCGATGAGCTGGAAGGCAGCAGTTTTTATCAACCGGGGGAAAATGGCTATGAAAAGCAGATTAAGGATTTTATGGCCAGTATTAAAGCAAAAAAATAAGCCATTCCCATTTTAATTAGGAATGGCCTGATTTCGTCACTATTATATTAACCCAGTACTTCGTCAATAGCCTTTTGTAATTGTTCCTTACCCTGGGCTCCTACTATACGTTTTACTTCACTGCCGCCTTTAAAAAAGGTCAGAGTCGGAATACTGCGAACACCATATTGAACGGCAATGCTTTTATTTTCATCAACATTTAGTTTACCTACGTTTAGCTTACCTGCATTTTGGGCCGCCAATGTTTCCACCACTGGTCCTACCATTTTACAAGGTCCACACCAGGGAGCCCAAAAATCAACCAAAACTGGAAGTTCGGACTGCATTACTTCCTGCTCCCAGTTATCTGCATTCAAATCAATAACTGCCATACATATACCTCCTGCTCATTTTTTCATCCCAGAAGCTACCAGGCCAAGAAAACTACAGCAGTAGCAGCGCCCATGGCGATGGTGATCCATATCAGGGTCCTGAGCATATCGTGTTTTACCTGTTTAGCCAAATCATCCATTATTATTCCTCCTGATAGATGTTAAAAATCATGGTAATTATAACATAATCGTCAAAAAAAATCCCCGGTAAAAAAGTACTATTTTCTTATTGTTCCCGGCCCTACTGCTATTATGGTATCCTGACCGGGAATATGTTCCTCCGTTAAAAGTGTCTTTTCTGTTTCCTGGCCATTTATCTTTACTACCCGGTAGCTACGCTTTATATAGCCACTCTGCCCTTCCTGCACCACTATCCGTTGCTGGGGTGATAATTTTTTCTCTACTTTTACCTGCATCTGGGGAGGTATCTCTTTCTTTTCTGTAACAAATAGTATTTCCTTGCCTTTTTCAGTCTGGCAGCCAAATATTTTTATAATAAGGTTATTTCCATCTATAGTAGCAGTTATTAATATGGGGTGCTGAAGGTTATTAGTAAATCCAAGCCGGTCCTCTGTTGGCTTAAGACCAGTCTGTGAAATAGTCTGGTATAAAATATCGTTTACAAACCTCAAGCCCTTATCACTGAATTTTATCTGTTTATTTCTTATAACCTGGGTCAGAGAAAATTCTTCGGCAGGCATAATAATGAAACCATTAAGGACTTCCACAACAGGCTCTATATCAGCCTCCGGCAGACTTGTTCTACTCATGGTTATTCCCAGCATGTCCGTTACTTCTTTTATATCCTCCAGCTTTATCCGGGGATGAATCTCGCTGGCAATTAGCGTAATAGGTCCCAATGAGCCCTTTTGCAGGTAATTTTCAATTTCATCCAAACTGGCAACTATATCAATGGTATATCCGCTCCGGTGTCCTATGTACTCCAAATAATCATTGCTGTATATAATGCGTGCATCAACAGCAGGCTGAGCATAGCTGTTTTTTAATTCAATTAATTTTTCTTCTATTAAATTTCGGTCCCAATTCATTTTTGGGGCCACACTGATTTTCTTTCCACGGGCAATGCTATGTTGAAAGACACCAATACCTTTGTGATGCAGGGAAGCATCTATCCGAGCGAGAGTAGCGGGAACATCATAGTTAATGTCAACCTCATTCAAGGGTACATAAAGTTGGCGAGAAGCTAATTGCAGCATTAATTGCCTGCCATGACTGGTTGGTAAGCGTTCTGCTAATAAATCAGCAGCTTCATTATGACCTAACCCAGCCAGGCTTATCCCGCCTACTGAAATATTAGAAGGATAAATGACAGCGTCCCTTTTAGCTAGAACTAACGAAACCAACCATAAGGTTAATATGGCTGCAATTACTATCAGCAATATTGTCCGGGCTATAAGTTTTTTAGAGTCCGCCATCTTATTACACCTGCTGTTAAACTACTTTGCACACTGTGATAACTCATTAAACCGATTATGCTGTTCAGCCAGATTTATAATCTCTTCTGTTACCAAAGTACCTTCGGCAATTAGTATATTACCAGCATCATCTTTTACATCCTGAATCAGCTTTTTACCTAGCAGATACTGTTTTTGCCTCTGCTTAAAAAAGGCTGCACCATCAGTTTCCTCACCAGAAACTTCGGAAGTACTATCCTCAGACACAGAGGAACTATCAGGGTCAGGGGAACTATCCTGGTTCTCCCGGACAACAATTACGTCTGCTCCGTAGGTCAGCACATCAGCAGCTTCGACAATATCGGTTTTGGATTCATCCACAGCCGTTTTATATTCCAAACGAACTATTTTACCACTAAGTTCATCAACTTCGTATTCGCTGATAACTCCAATTAGATTACCCTTGTCAGTCAGAACCCGGTTTCCTTTTATCACGATGTTACGCTGCAATAAATTGGCGGCACTGGAAGTGTCACCAATATTGGACAAGAGGTTTTCACTTTCAGTAGTTACGGCGTGTTCGCCTATCCCCATAACCGCCTTATAGGGCAGGACTCTGGCCCCCACATACCAGCTGCCATTGCTAACCAGAATGAAATCAAGTTTTCCCTCCTCAGGATTAATCACCAGGTCTTTAACCTGCCCTATCTTTTTCCCATCCAGAATGGAAAAGACAGGTAGACCAATAATCTCCTGGCTTTTTTTCATTTTCCAATCTCCCTTCATCTAAACTCCTGGGGGGTTCATTTCTCCGTCCACCTTTAAGCGAACCCACCTCGGTACCCTGGATATTGGTAAATCGCTAATACCCAAACGTTCCAGCTCTGCTGTCAGTAAGCTGATATAATCGATTTGATAGTTAATTTCGTTTATTATATCAGATTTATGACCTGGCAGAACAATAAAGCTATCAAGAATCTCCCTGGCCTTACTATACCAACCACACTCTTTATATATCTCAAATAGTTCAAGGGTTAACAAATGTTTTAGCTCGTACGCGGAAGTAATTTGCCAGGCTGCTTCAAAACACCGGGCTGCTTCTTCTCTATTACTATCGCGGCAAGCGAATCCATTGTCAATTAACTCTAGTAATTGCACCTGGGAAACAGCAGTTATATCAGCTTGTTCCTTTTGTTTTTCTGACATCTCACTCTCTTCTACTTCTTCTACTTCTTCTACTTCTTCTACTTCTTCTGCCTCATCGCTATCGCTATCTACAAAAACCGGCTCAACCGTTTCCTGTATTGATGGTTCGGCCTGCACATCAATATCCGGTTGTAATACAGTATCTTCAAGGCTAGTAGTCTCTTCGGGTAAATACTCTTCAGTTTCCTTCTCCTCCAGGATAGCTTCAGGAGTGAAGTCCGCCTCAGGGGTAACATCAACATCGGTTACAATTTGAGTTTCTACGGCTTTCTCTTCCGCTTCTATTGATGTTCCAGTTTCATCGGACTCAAGCTCTTCATCCTCTTCATCGCTTGCAGCAACCGGCAAATCAATCAAGCTGGGGTCTGGCTCCAAGCCTTCATCTGTACTAATATCTGCCTCTGGTACGGATATTTCCTCTTTTTTCTCTTCAGGGCTAATCTCAAGTTCAATTTTTTCTTCTGGGGTTTCTTCTTTTTCAGGCATTTCCTCAATTGCTTCAGTAAGGCGAGGTTCATCATCTACTGATATTTTATTAACATCCGGAACAACAGAACTATCATTTTTTTTCAAATTGTTAAAGAGCTGCTCTCCCTCCGATAACCTGGAAATGAGCATAGCCAAGTCACCTGCCCTACCATTTAATATGTACCAGGAAATAAATGCTACTAAGAGTACATATATTATCAAGGAGGCCAAGCCACCTAATCTTTCCATGCTAATCGGAAAGGATAAAATAATAAGCAGGGAAAGAATTAATATGATATTTATGTATTTCCGCGGAAGCCCATCTTTATAAAGAAGGTAGGCCATAGCTCCTCCGATAGGAACAAAGACAAAAATTACATAAAGGATATATTCTCCCATAAATCATCACCTTAACACTATTACCCATATATTCCTTCGACAGTTAAATCTTATTTCCTTCAAGAATTAATCGAAAATGTGGGTTAATGCGAAATAGAAACGGAATTAGACACTGATTTCTAAAAAGAACACAGCAGTTTATTATATTTTTAAAGGATAGCGTTTAGAGTGAGGAGTGAAGGGACAGTTAAGTATGTGCTCCCCGTTATTCAATTGCTAAAAAGCTAAACCATTGATTAACCTATGGTAGCGGAGGCTGCCGTGTACCCGTCTAGGGTGAAGCCTTCGCTACGAATCGCGAGATAAAGACGAACAGCTAGGCAGCTGACCAACTACCGGTAGCAGAGGCTTTAGCCTTCGGTAGGAAGTGTAGGGAACGGCCCCTGTGCCGTTCCGTCATGTTGCCGTAATACCGGTTGCAACCACTTTCATAGCTGGTTGCCGTACTCCCCTGCAGTTGGCATTCGTATCCTAATTATTGGCTTTAGTAGCCAAAGCCAGGTAATATCCGGCAATATTATATTTATAAAACTTGATTTTGTTGAACATTGATAGTTTTTGTAACATTATTGTTTGTGCCTTTGTTCACACTATTTGGTAAAATGTAAGTGTGGGTGGTAGGCTTTTAGCCAACAGTGTAGAGAGAGAACTATAATAAAATATTTAAGGGGGATTTTTAATGAAGGAAGTATTTGTAGTTGAAGCTGCGCGTACTCCAGTAGCTCGTGCAGGCAGACAGTCCTGGTTTACTAATATCCGGGCTGAAGAACTCTCCGCCTTTGTTTTCAAAGAGCTAAGAAAGAGAGCTGGTCTTGAAGACAAGAAGAAACAGGCAGAGATTCTCGATGACGTAGTATGGGCTACCTGCGCCAATGCCTTTATGGAACAGGGCCTCAACATTGGTCGTCTGGCCTGGATCCTTTCCGATGGTGCTTATGATGTCGCTGGTTGTACAGTTGACCGCTTCTGCGCCTCCGGATTACAGTCTATTCAGTACGCCATTTCTTCCATGATGACTGGCTTTGCTGGTGATGTAGTTATTGCTGGTGGCGTCCAGCACATGACTCATATCCCCATGGGTGCCGGCGCATCCATACATCCTGACCTGGGGAACTATATGAATCTAGGTGCTATTAATATGGGTTATACTGCTGAAATCGTTGCCCGTCGCTTCAATGTTACCCGTGAGCAACAGGACCAGTTTGCTATGGAATCACATCTGAAATGTGCTGCTGCCCAGGAGAAAGATAAAGCTGGCCCGGTAACCGTAACAATTGAATGTGAAGTGCCGGTCAAATCTACCAGAAGTAATTCTAACCCCCATAACCGCGGGGTAGACTATGTTGCCACTGAACACCTGGCCAAGGAAGCTAAGGAAAAAGGCGAAGAAATGTCCAAGGTAGTAGTAGCCCGCGATCAGGGCGTACGGCCAGAGAGTAGCATGGAATCACTGGGTGGTATGGCCACGGTATTCATGCAGGACGAAGAAGCAACAGTTACTGCAGGTAACTCCTCGCAGATTAATGACGCTGCTGCTGGTGTAGTTCTGGCTACTGCCGAAGGTGCCAAGGCTCTCGGCTTAAAACCCAAAATGAAAATGGTCGGTTTTGCCGTTGTCGGTCTGGAACCGGATATCATGGGTGTCGGCCCTGCTCTGGCTATCCCGAAGGTTCTTAAGAGAGCTGGTATGACCAAGGATCAGATTGGCCTGTGGGAAATTAACGAAGCTTTTGCTTCTCAGTCAGTATACTGCAGAGATACCCTGGGACTTCCGAAAGATCGCGTAAACGTATGGGGTTCCGGTATTTCCATCGGCCATCCGCTGGCATGCACCGGCGCTCGCATCGCCTGTGACATTACCCAGATGTTTGCTGACCCCGATTTCTCCGATGTAGAATACGTCGTAGAGTCCATGTGCATAGGTCATGGTCATGGTGCCGCTGCTATCTGGCAGAAAGTAAAATAGGCTTAATAGCATATTATACGACTAAACTAAAAGCAGGAGCCCGTCAAGGCTCCTGCTTTTTTATTGCTTATTATCGCCTTTACTGTTTCCCAGGTTCCGGAAAATCTATATCCCGATACGGGCAGCTCTTTCTTCTTTGTTCCATGCGTTCCTGGCGCCGGCACCGCTTTTTATCACCCAGGCAATAGTCGCCACCTTCAATACGAATATATTTACCGTTTATGAGGGCATCAGCAATTTTAGCTCTGCCCTCCATCAGTATACGCTGAAAAGTAGGGCGCGAAATTTTCATGTTTTGCGCACATTCCTCCTGTTCCATCCCCAAGTGGTCCTTCAGGCGAATAGCCTCCACTTCTTCCACTAGCAGTATTACCTCCTCCATATCCCTACGGGGAATACCTGCCGGTTTAAATGAAGTAATCGCAGGAATAAACTGCACATGTCTGCATTTAGGTTGCCTTGCCATAATTCTCTCTCCTAATCTCCATCTTACTTAAGATTGTATTTTTATTATGGGCGTATGTCAAGAAGTCTTAGAATGGACGCAAAAAGAGCAGGGCATTTAACCCTGCTCTTGATAGTTTCGATTTTTAGTTGTTCAGAAAACCCTTGACCAAAATCATGGGGGTGCCTTCATCAGCGGAGCCGCTGACCAGGTCAGCTAAACTGGCGATAAGGTCCTCTGCTTTACGAGGTGTAGTACCTTCAGTTTCAACTGCATTACGCCCGTAATTTTTTTTCATCTTCTCTTCTAATTTATCTTCTATGTCCTCTAGTTCAACACCCTCATCCAACATTTTATCTACCAGATATTTATACTTAACTCCTTCCCGATATTTACCCTGCAACCCCTTTGTCAAGCCAAAGGCAGGTTTAGGGTCAGCCAATTCATATATGCCGGTGGAAGGATCGCGATAAGCTCCATCGCCGTACACTATAACCTCAACATTCTTACCCAATTTCTGTTTTATCTTAATTTGTAGCTGTTCCGCAACCAAATTAGCCTCCCGGGGAGCCAGTTTTAGTTTATCCCCGGATGAAATATTGCTCCCCAGCAATCCCCATTCCGACCAGGATAGACCCTCGTTACACAAATCCTGCAGAGTAATTACATTTTGCCCCCGTTCAGACAGTTTGTCCCAGGTAGACTCCCGTTTATGGACATTTGCCACTATGATTCCATCCAAGTTATATTTTATAATCTGACAGGGGTCGTTACTTAGAAATATAGTGCTACCCCTGGATTGTTCCCAGATTATATTTTGGTAAAGCTCGATATAGTCAACTCCAGTGACAGGGTGGCGGAATCGATTTTCTCCGATGTCCTCCAGGCTGATAACTTCGCCATTCTTTATACCTGCTGTTTCAGCAAAGTCATCAGGTAATATCCTATTACCCACCTCATCAGCAGGGTGCGAAAGTTGTACCACAACATGTCCCTCGGGAACAGCTGCAGCTATACCTTTCATAATAAGGGAAAAACGGTTCCTGCTAAGCATAGGAAAAACTACCCCGACTTTACTATCTGCTTTCAAGTTTAGTTTTTTGCGCACCTGTTGAGCTATTTCATTAACTGTCACGTAATTATTTTGGGCCCTGGCCACCACTGATTCGGTTATGCAAACTGTATCCCCATCATCGAGAAAACCGTCTTTATTGCATTGAGCCAGGGATTCATAGGCGAGTTCCACTACATTACTTCCTGGTACTATAATCCCCATTTTAATGCCAAAAGCGGATACTCCAAAATAATCCGGTAATTTACCCATGTGCAACATCCTTCATGATGTGTATTAGGGACAATACGTCCCCGCTAAAATATACCTTAAAATACTCTTTTTATCAAGGCTTTCGTAGAGCATATAGCCGAAGATTACAGGAATAAAAACCAATAATACGTAAAAAGTAAAGGGGACAGCGTTAAGTTATTGGTATTATGTTATTTTTAGTTATTATTGTGCACATTATTAATTAAAAGCAGGTGGTTAATAATGCGAACACTGTGGAAAGGCGCAGTTAGTTTCGGGCTGGTAAATATTCCGGTGAAAATGTATGTAGCTACGGAAAATAAGGATATTAAGTTTAATTATTTGCACCAGGAGTGCATGTCCCCTGTTCAATACCGCAAATACTGTTCCCGCTGTGACCGGGAAATTAATAACGAGGAAATAGTCAGGGGATATGAATACCAAAAGGGTAATTATGTAGTTATAAATGAGGAAGATTTGGAGCGCATTCCGCTGGAAAATACTAAAACCATCGATATTCTCGATTTTGTCAATTTGCAGCAGGTTGACCCTGTATATTTTGAAAAAAGTTACTACCTGGAAGCTGCCCCGGGTGGGGAAAAGGCCTATTCTCTGTTAATTGAAGCTATGAATAAAACGGGGAAAGTAGCTATAGCCCGGGTGATTATCCGTACCAAACAGTCACTGGCGGCACTACGGGTAAAGGATAAGGTACTATTGATGGAAACAATCTTCTACCCTGATGAAATCCGCTCTCCAGCAGGTTTGAATGTGGGTCTGGAAGCTGCCAAACTGCAAGAAAATGAGGTCAAAATAGCAGTTGATCTGATTGAAAATCTGTCGGTGGATTTTGAACCGGGGAAATATCACGATGAATACCGCCAGGCCTTGCGTGAGTTAATTGATGCCAAAATTGTTGGTAAGGAAGTGGTAAATGCTCCGACCGGGGATAATAAAGGAAAGGTAGTAGACCTGATGGAAGCGCTGCAGGCCAGTGTAAAACTGGCTGAAGAAAATCGAAAACAGAATGAAAGCAAAGATGACGGGAAAAAGAAACGAACCCGCAAAGCCAAAACGGGGGGATAATAAGAAAATGGACGGGGATTAGACACTGAAGGACACTGATTTCTTATGATTAACACAGATTTTTTTAATCAGTGTCTAATCCCCGTCCATTTTCTTATTATCCCCCCGTTTTGGCTTTGCGGGTTCGTTTCTTTTTCCCGTCATCTTTGCTTTCATTCTGTT
>DUMX01000268.1 GCA_012839665.1 Gelria sp. | reverse complement strand
TTTTTTCAACGCATCAGTGCGTAGTGGGAACGGATTTTGGTACAATAAGGTTTGGTAATAACTTTCCTTTTTAGGAGGTAATTTGTTGAATATATCCTTAGTGGAGGTACTTTTTTCATTTATAGGCGGGCTGGGCTTGTTTTTGTTTGGTCTCAAGTTTATGTCTGATGGCCTGCAAGCGGCAGCCGGGGATAAGATGAGAACCATACTGGAACAGGGAACTAAAAACCCGATTAGAGGTGTTTTGACCGGGACTCTGGTTACCGCTTTGATTCAGAGCAGTAGTGCCACCACCGTCATAACCATAGGTTTGGTAAATGCTCAGCTACTTACCTTGCGCCAGGCTATTGGAGTAATAATGGGGGCTAACATAGGTACTACCGTAACCGCCTATCTGATTGGTTTTAATCTACAGGATTTTGCTCTTCCCATTTTGGGCCTGGGGGCTATAATTTTCCTATTTGTAAAAGATAAGCGCTTCCAGCTTATCGGACAGGCTGTATTTGGTTTTGGAGTCCTTTTCTTCGGTTTGACCATTATGGGTAACGGCATGAAACCGCTGAAAGACCTTCCCGTTTTTATTAACCTGATCACCAATATTGATAATAATGCCATCATCGGGGTAGCTATAGGCACGTTTTTTACTTTCCTGGTACAAAGCAGTAGTGCTACCATCGGTGTATTGCAGCAGTTGGCTTATCAGGGTGCAATTACCTTTGAACAGGCAATTCCTATCCTTTTTGGTAATAATATAGGTACTACCATTACTGCCCTGCTTGCTGCCCTGGGTGCTGGCGTAGTTGCCAAACGAGCAGCTTTATCTCATTTCTTGTTTAACCTGTTTGGCACTCTTATCTTTCTACCCCTTTTCTTAATAGGCGTTTTTAAGCCTATGGTGGTTTTTACTACCAATTACCTGTTTATGCTTATTCCCGGATTTGCCGGTAGTTGGGATACCTTGAATATTAAGCTGCAAATTGCGCAAACCCATGCAGTTTTCAATATTAGTAGTGCTATTATCCATTTACCCCTGGTAGCAGTTTTGGCTTTTATTGTCACTGTGCTTATTCCTGATAAGGATGAAGGGATTGAAAGCCTGGCCCGACCTTTATATATTGACCACAGGCTTTTGCAAAATCCCCCCTTTGCTTTATCTCAAGCTGCTCGGGAAACCCTGAGAATGGGGCACCTGGCTCGGGAAGCTTTTACTAATGCTGTACAGTATTTTCATACCCGACAGGAATCACTGGTTGATAAAGGAAGGACCCTGGAAGAAGCCATTAATGCCCTGCAAACAGAAATAACTGATTACGTGGTATTAGCTTCGCAAAAGCAATTGTCCGAGGAAGAATCCAACCATGCTTATATAATTCTTCAATCCTTAAATGATATTGAGCGTATCGGTGACCACTGTGAGAATATTATCGAGCAGGGCACTGTTGCTACCCAGGAACGGGTCAGTTTTTCCGGTGAAGCTCAGCAGGAGTTGGAGGAGATAATTGAAGTTACTAACAATATCCTACTGCTGGCTTTTTGGGCTTTGGAAAGGCAAGATACATCTGTGGCTGAAAATGTACTAAACCACGAAGAAATGATAGATGAACTGCAGGAAACCTATCGCCGTAACCATATCAGAAGGTTAAATGAAGGAATATGTAATGGTAGTAACGGTGCTGTCTTCCTGGATATTCTGAATAACCTGGAAAGAATTGGTGACCACTGCCGTAATATTGGTGAGTATGTATTGGGGGAAAAATAGGTAGAAAAAACACCCTGCCCAATTAGAATTGGAGGGTGTTTTTTTGTTTTACTCAGAAAATATAAATGGTCGGAGTGACTGGACTTGAACCAGCGGCCTCTACGTCCCCAACGTAGCGATATAAGTACCAATCACTATATACCCCATTACATCAATAATTGAAGTATCTTAACCACTAGATTTTTTACTTAGTATCTCTAATAATATAGTGTACTAATTTAAAAATCAAGTGGTCATAGGTTTAGAATAATGGTTTAAGCCGAATCCGCTTGCTCACCGTCAAACTACTGTCCGTTCTATCAGTAGCAATGAGATTAATATAGTAACCTGCACCATTACATTTAATAGTACATTGGGTATCATCTAATACGGTAAGAGTATATTTATCAGCAGGAGTAGTTTCTGGATCAATCGTAAAATCAAATGTTGCTCCTTCAACTACTACACTTGAACTATCTTTCTTTACAGCGGTATAAGTTTTAGTTCTCCCCTGTATTATCTCAGTATCACCTATCAATTCTAAGGTATATACTTCTGGAATTTCCACTTCTTTAACTGTAATTACAATAGAATCATTGACAGTTGTATCTGATTCAAAGGAAACGGTTATTGTCACATTACCGACTGATACAGGTGTAACCATTCCAGTAGAATCAACCGTTGCAATAGAAATATCTGAACTTGTAAAAACCATTGGTAATGGATCAGTTAAAACCGTTTCCCCATCTTTTTGTTCTACATTTAGTTGAACAGGAGTAGCAGTATCAGTTGTTAAAGTATCCCCATTCAAAATGGTTATGGAATAATTAGGAAGCACTTGCCCTTCTTCAGAATATTTCATTTTCATAAGTAATAATCCAGGTCTACTAATATCATCCATACTTATTACTTTATAGTTATATCTACCTATCTTGTAAATATCATTAAGTTGAATATTAGAATTAATAGGGTTATTAGCCACTAAAATATAAATTTCATTTTCTAAAACAGTCAAATAGTATGTTACATCAATATTTAGATTAACCTTGTTTGTTACGACATAAGGCACTCGGTATAAATTTCCTGCAATATTTACAGTTAGAGTATTATGACACTTCTGCATAATACCTTTATATTTGTTGTATCGTTTACCACTAACTTCACTGATAACTAGCCATTTCCCATCATCATAATCAATCAAATAGCCACATTCTATATTTTCAAGTGTAGTGATATTTCTATTATCTTTAGATTCAGTTAAATTTGTGTTAGTTATCAATGCTCTAGCAGGTTTACCATTTATTAAAATATCTTGTCCTGCCATATTAAGAAGGTGTTTAAAATCTTTAGGATCATTTAATTGAAAGTAATTAAACAATGTCGCACCTCCTTAATTTGCAAACATCATAAAAAAAGATGCTCCATCTTGATAGGTATTAGCATCATCCGGTATCTGTCTAATTTTTATTTCTAATTGGTCAATACGATTCTGTAGGTTCTCATGGAATTGGGATATTGATATATCATCCTGCTTATAATCTTTCATCAAAGCAGGTTGGTTTGCTACTGATTCGAGGATAGATAATGCTGATTTAAGAATGTTTCGTTTATTAGTATTTGAAGTAGGGATATATTCATCTGTTGGATTTAATGAATTTTCTGTTAGGTAAATATTAATTTCATCAGGAGTTAGGTCTATACCTTTTATCTCCATAAGTAAGCGTTCTGAATTTGTCATTATTAATTTCCTCCTTAAAATAAAAAAAAGTACCCCTTAGTAGAGGTACTTTAAATTCATTATACAATTGTATATACAAATGTTATTACTTGTGGTTTTCCATGTACTCTAATAAAGCAAAGTTCAATAAATCTTGTGCCTTATATAGTTTTTGACTTGAAGTGTATTGCTTCCAGTTTTCATAAACTGTACTATTCATTCTAAATGAAACTAATTTAATTTCACCATCTGGAATATCAATCATTGCATTAGTTTCAGTATTTACATTTGTATTAATAATTGTATTACATTTTTCCAGTGCTTCTAACCTTGTTAATACATCCGTTAATACTTTTGTATTTTGTACCACTAAAGTAAATACATTTGTAAATACACCATCAATAAGATAATAACCTTTTTGATTTAATGGATTTATTAAGTTCTGCTTCTGGATATTTAATTCACTTGTAATTTGTTCAATATCTTTTCCTGCTGATAGTTCTGCATTAAGAAAATTAACTCTTGCTTCATCGTCCAGTTTTAAATAATCTTGTTTATTCATGATTAACCCTCCTGTATATATATTTGTTAATACAAGTATATAGCAGATATATACAATTATATTAACACTT
>DUMX01000267.1 GCA_012839665.1 Gelria sp. | reverse complement strand
TTTCATTCATAACCCGTTCGAATTTGAAATTATCTATATCGCTTTTTCCTCTGGTCTTAGTGGCACTTATCAATCGGCCTGTATAGCCCGGGATATGGTAAATCCGGAGCGAATAACTGTAATAGACTCTGAGAGTGCTTCTGTGGGTTACGGCCTTACCGTAATTAGGGCTATCCAAGATATTGCCGCCGGCAAAAGTAAAGAAGAGGTAATTGCCGGAATAAAGGATAATATAGAGCGTATTCAGCATATTTTTATTGTGGGTAATTTTGAAATGTTGAAAAGGGGAGGTCGCATCAGTGCAACTTCTGCCGCCCTGGGTAATCTCTTAAATATAAAACTTATTGCTCACTTTATTGACGGCAAAATTCATCCTTTGGAAAAAGCCCACGGTATTAAAAAGGCTAAGAAAAGACTCCTGGAAGTAATGGAGGAAAGAGGTTACCGACTATCGGAACAGTTAATAGGAATTAATTACTCCAATGACTTGGAAGGTGCCTTAGAGATTAAGAAGTTAATAGAAAATAAATTTGGCTGCCAGGAATTTGTGATTTCCGAGATTGGCGCTGCTATAGGGTCTCACGTAGGTGCCGGTACCTACTCGGTATTTTTCCTAACTCCCCCGCGGGAATAGAATTAATAGGGACACAGGGGGACATGACGGGTTAATAAAAAAAGACGTGAAAGGCTTATCCACGTCTTTTTTGCTTGATTTACCTGGCCAGTATTTGTTTGTAAACGGCGATATAATCATCTACCATTCGTTCCTGGCTGAAACGGTCTTCCACCCACTGGCGGCATTTCACTCTGTCTAATTCTGTTATCAGGCCTAGCTTTTCACAGGCCTCATCAACATTATTAACCAGAAAGCCGGTATGACCATTATTTATAACTTCCGGCATTGACCCTCGATTAAAGGCAATGACCGGTGTTCCGCAGGCCATCGATTCTACCACGCTGAGGCCAAAAGGCTCATCAAAGTGAATAGGATGCAGTAGAGCATAAGCATTTCCTAATAACTGCTGGCGTTGGGCTGGACCTACCGAACCCAAGTAAAATACGTTCTGGTTGTCCACGTAGGGGGCGACCTGAATATTATAATAATCCTTATCCTGGATAATCCCAGCAATATACAGTTTGGCGCCATATTGGCGTGCAATTTTAATAGCATCGGCAGTTCCTTTATCCGGGTGAATACGTCCAAAATAAAGCAGATAATCCTCAGGCTGCTCAATCAAGGTAAATTCTTTAAGATCAATACCGTGATAAACCGTAGCCAGGTAATCAAGTTCGGGACTGCGGTCAGAATTACTAATAGATACGTAGTAATTATTACGATTATACTCTCTATAAATAGGAAGAATTTTACTGGAAGAAAAACCATGAATGGTAGTAACCATAGGAGTATTTACCAGGCGGCTATAGGACAAGGGCATAAAGTCATAGTTATTATGAATCAGGTCAAATCGATGGGCTTGCTCAAAAAGATGGGCAATATGCATAGCCTCCCAGACTTTAGGGTCAATATTGGGGTCTTCTTCATAGGGAAAAGGGCATATATATTGCAAACGGCCTGAAGTTTGAGAATCTCCGGTAGCAAAAAGAGTAACATCGATACCTCTTTGCACCAATCCTTCAGCCAGTAGAGAAACTACTCTTTCCCAGGGACCATAGTGACGGGGTGGAGTTCTCCAGGCTATTGGCGATAACAAAGCTACCTTCATATTCAGACAACTCCTTTTTGGGTCATAATAGATTCTTTCCCTAAAGACAGCAAAATAATCCAGCATACTTATTAAATAGCATACTGGATTATTAAGCGTACTTCAAATTTGGGTAAAAATCTATTCCACTGTGGCAATAGCAAAAATTACATATGTTTTATAAACTTGAGCCAATATTTTAATGGGATAAGATTTATTGTTTCGAAACTTCAAATCAGCTCCACCCCAGGATACAGTTGCATCGCGGTTAGCGGGAACATAGCTAATACGCAGGGAATGAGGATGGCGTTCCACTATTTGCAGCTGAGATTCTAACGCACTGTTATAAAGGGTGCTAGAAGTTTGGCATACCCCGCCACCAATTCCTGGTACAAAGCGTTTGCCAACGATAATATTGGCAGCCTTATAGCCTAACTGTGCCGTCCTCCTTCCCACCGTTTGGTTAAAAGAACAAACCTCTCCAGGATTAACAATAACACCATTCAATTTATTACAAGATAATAAAATATTATGGTTGCGTGGTGCGGGACTGGTAGCAATACTGGTATAATAGCCGGCAATAATATTTTCAGTCGGCCATAACTCAGCCATAACCGGAACATCAGCCAATGCGCCCCAGTTGGGCAGATTAGCTGGAAGCTGTGGGGGTTCCGAAGGGGCAAACTGAGGGTCAGGACCTTCATAGTCCTGACTACGTAAAATAACGGCACCTACCCGGGAGTTATAATTTATGCCATAGCCTAACTGTTCAGCTACAAAACGCAAGGGTAGATAGAATTCATCTAATTTGATATGAGTTAGATTTTCCTCTTGGACCTGAGCTGGGGGAAGATGCCAATAATCATCTTCTTCCAATATAAATTCTTGTGAATCCTTTCTAAGCAATAGTCTGGTATCAATAATTTCGATTTGGGCTCCAAATATGAGACTGCAATCATTTAATGAAACTACTGACCTTTCATTGGCGGCAATAAAAGCAGCGTAATGGAGTGGAGCTTTTTGGCCGTCCAGATAAACGTCGACGGTTTTAAGTATTATAGATGTTACAGGTACTTCTTGAGTTTCCGTAATCTCTGCCCCTATTCCGGGAGTAATATAAAATACACTTAGAGTAATTACTAAAACGGTGATCAAAAAACTTTTAAATTTTTTCATTTCTCTCTCCTTAATAGTTAAAATTTATTACCATGTTTATTGAGGTTTTTTTCACTTATGACTATTAATGGTAATTATTTTAATTAGGGAGAGAGAATTCATTATTAAATTTTAACAAAAAAATAGACCCGGCGTAAAACGCCGGGTCTATTTTTTTAATTTACGAAATGACTGCGGATCTGACTTGCTGGATGTCCTTAGTATCAGCCTGTACTGCTGGCTTATAGAAACCCTTGGACTCTGCTATTTGATATAACTGATATTGAAATTGCTCGTCTGAGTTTCTAATCTGTTGTAAGGTTTGACGCAATTGCTGATTGGAACATTCGCTAATGCTGGTAGTGTAGGTGGTCAAACTGCTTTTAACCATTGAAAGAACGTCATTTACCATTTCTTTATCGCCCATATGCTGCATTTTTTCATCTCCTTATCACATTATCCCAAAAAAGATAATAGTTTTTGACGTGTTTGTGAAGCGGATTGTGCTGACTGCTGAAACATTTGTCTAACTTGTGGATCTTGAGCCTGTGAAGCAAAGAAGTTTAGTTTCTTTTCAGCAGTTTCATGAGAACCAATTAAATGCCTGAGAGTTTGTAACTCCATTTGATTGATCATTCTGCGCTCTCCTTTCATAATATTTTTTTGAGCACAATATTATATTGCCTCGAATTTTTCTATCTATGCATCCATTGATTAGTACTAATACAATTAGATAATCAAATGTTGGTATAAATTACATGAAGGTATACGAAGTTGGAAAAAGAAGAATTTATATAGGGTTCTGGTACCTTGTGGGCTAATGAGAAAACTAATGCAATCTGTCCTAAAAAAAGAAATTTTTTATTCAATTTTTGACCAAAGGAGGTACTCATGAAGAAAAGATTTTTAGCAGTGATTATGGTTTTCGTATTTACACTAGGTTTAATGCTAACACCAGTTAGAACCATTCTCGCTGAACCAGTTATCAAAATTATTTCCTGTCCTGCTCAATATCTGGATAGTATTTTCAAAAGCAAATCCGGGTATTCAGGCAGTGGTAATCGGGAAAACTTAGTATGCGAACGTAATAGCAACCTGCCATTATTAACCTTTCCCAGTGGTGAAAGTATAACTATACCGAGGTATGTTGATACTTCCTCCCAGGCTACGAACAGTGAGCCCGAAGAGATAAAACCTACTACGGGAAAGGCTGAAAACAATAGGCAATCCAAGCCAACACTGGTTTTGCCTGACGGTGAAACCCAGACTATTCCAAACTATAGCCCTGCATCTAAACCAGAGGTTAATTCGGAACCAGTAAAGGAGAAAAAGACTACCAGTCAAGAAACTCTGGATAAGAAACCGGATTTACCCGAGGTTAAATCGTTTCGAAAAATATATAATGACAGTCCAGCCCATGCTCTGGTAGGCCGAGCTATCTGGTATATGAATTACGGATACATGGTCTATGGGCATAAAAAATACTGGGATACCGGTTATATAGACTGTTCCAATTTTGTCTCCTTAGTTTACAAGGATTTTGGTTACAATATTACTTCGGCGGCACGCAAGTATAATACAGTAGGTAAGCCAGTAAGTGGCGTTTATAGTAAACGCCAGCCGGGGAGCACCAAAAAGTATACGCTGGTAGGTGTTGATAAGCTTAAGCCGGGAGATATTCTTACCTTTTGGAAAAAGGATAGTAAGGGTAATCGCTATATTGGCCATGTAGCTATTTATATGGGTAAATTTAGCGGTAAGCCTGCTATAATACATACGGTTAAGGGCTACCCTACTGCAATTGGCATAACTACTAGTTTTACCTACTGGTATGGCGAACATTTTAATGGCGCGCGGCGGGTACTGGATACATCAGCTTATTCTCCTAAAACCAGGTATAACGATAATGGACCAGTTATACCAGCAAAATATCAGATGACATCTGGTCCGGTAATTATGCCGGATTATCTGCCCAATGGATTCTAAAGTGGGGAAACTGGTAGGGTGAGTTTAGTCTTCAAATAAGATAATAGTGGTTTAGTTAGGGTAATTATCAGAATAATTACTCAAAACAATTTTTTTCCAGTATAATTAAACTAGCTATCAGCTCTTATTTGGGAGGTGACAAACTTTGTCCATCTTTCGACCGTTGTCTGATCCTGCTGATCCCAATCATTACGAAGTAGCCGGAGTTAAGGTCATTTGCACTCATTGCCAGAACCAGATGTTTTACGAGAACAGGGTCCAGCATAAAATCCATGAACCGGCTTATGCTGAAGATCAGTATACAGGTAAGATGGCTACAGCACTTATCTGCAGTCGGTGCAGTATGATGTTAACCTTTACCGACAAACCGGATAAAATCGTAGTATAATTTATCGGCATAACTCATTCAAGGCTCTAATAGCTTAAAGCTGTTAGAGCCTCTTTGTATCTTTTAATCCATATGAAGGCAAAAGAGTATGAATATATTACTACCGAAATTAAGCACCCCCCCCTAATTATTTACAAGGCGTCACTCAATCTTGATACCTATTTCATTCAACATATGTACGTAAAGAAAGAGTTCTTCCCGGGAGGTAATATTTAACTTGGTATAAATACGTTTACTATGGGTTTTTATGGTGTTTATACTTAGGCATAGTTCTTCGGCAATTTCTTTGGCATTACGGTCTTGGGCATAAAGGTCAAACACCAGGCGTTCTGCTGGTGAAAGCGTTTTTATGTTTTCCAGAAAATCATCAAGGATAGTAAGTGAAAGGTTCTCCTGGCGGGCCTTTTCGTATAACTCTTCATTATGTGCGGCCAGAAAATCAATTAAATCGTCTATCTCGGTTATTTTAGTCCTGGGGGCAATACTAAAGTTTGTAGATTTAATAATGTCCAGGCCTTCAGTAATCGGCTGTAAGAATTTTCGGCTTAAAATGTAGGATGCTATAATTCCCAGGATGATAAGCATCATTAGCAGGCCAATTAATAATAGATTAAGTTGGGTAACGCAATTTACGAAGTCATCTTCGGGAACCATAATGGCTGTTACCCATTGTTCATCATGAAAGGGCGAACCTTCAGGATATAGTTTTACCGGTTTATGAATTCCTAAAAATGAACTATCCTGGTGCTGTCTGTAGGAATAAAAGGAACGGCGATTTTCCGAAATTTTAAGAGTATCGTTACCTTTAATCATTCTAGCGGAGTAACTACCGGCAAACATGGACTGCTGGAAATCTATGGTCCCTTCAGTTACGGGTGCCAGTACACAGAACAGGCGGTTATATAAACTATTGTTGGGCATGTGGGTTAGTTTAAAGAGCATAGCACTTATTTCAATACCACAAACGCCAAATACATTACCCTGGGAATCAATTAAGGGCACCGAGCACAGCATTACTTCCTCGCTGGTACCGGGCAGGGTCAGAACTGTACTCCAATAGTACAGACGTGATAGTGGGAGGTTTTTGTTTGCTTGGGCAGCATTGATGGGATGATGGTAATAGGGAGCATCACTAATATCAAACTCCATTTTCCATTGAGCATGAAGAGAAAGCGATTTGTTACGGCTGATACTGGGGATACCACGCAGTATAATAATGGTTGGAGAAGAGGAACTAATAATATTAGGCTCCATATTTTTAATATATAAACCGGCTCTGGAGTTTTTGGCATTATCAAGGTTAGGGTTAATCGTGGCATTTAAGATAAAGAAAACACCGCTGCTTTTTGATTTTTGCAGTGAAAACAAAGTTCGGTCAAATTCACCGGCTATAACTTCTTCCAGCACTTCGGGATGATTTTGCAAACTAGATACAGGTATACCCAGTTTGTTCGTTTTCTCTTCA
>DUMX01000266.1 GCA_012839665.1 Gelria sp. | reverse complement strand
GAAAAAAGTCGTAACCGAAGGTACCGGCAAAACCGCATCCCTGACCGAAGTAAGTGTAGCCGGAAAAACCGCTACCAGCCAGACCGGAAACTATGACCAGCAAGGAAATGAAATACTGAACACCTGGTTTACTGGCTTCTTCCCCGCCAATAACCCCCGCTGGGTTATAGTAGTATTAGTAGAAGGCGGTAAATCCGGTGCCGAAAACGCCGCCCCCGTATTCAAACAAATTGCCTGGCAAATGCTTAATTACTACCCGGTTCAATAGAGTGTAAACAAAGGTGCCAGGCACTTAAGTTGTTAAGTTATTGTTGCGGTAGAATTCGCCTCTGGTTATAATTGTAACTGGAGGTGATTTTTTCATGGGGCGCAGGTTGCGGGTTGAGTTTCCAGGGGCCATGTATCATGTAATACAAAGGGGTAATAATCGGGAGTTTATCTTCGGGCGACCGAAAGAACGTGATTATTTAATAAAGCAGGTTGGTAATTCCGTTGAGGTAGACGGTGTAACCGTGTTTGCCTATGTGGTTATGAGCAATCATTATCATTTGCTGTTGCGAACCGATGGAGAATTCTTAAGCAAGGTCATGCATCGCATTAACACAAGGTATAGCCGTTATTTTAATTATGATAGCGGAAGAGATAGAACGGGAGTAGTTTTTGAGGGTAGATACAAAGCTGCACTGGTGCAAAATGATGATTACTTGCTGACCCTGGTCAGGTATGTCCACCGCAATCCGGTTAGGGCGGGTATTGTGTCGAGGCCTTGCGATTACCAGTGGAGCAGTGATGCTAATTATAGACAGCAAGGTAGCAGGCCAGGAGAGGGCGATTTCGTAAACTATGATTTCATATTACGGATGTTTTCCGATAAGAAACAGGTAGCACTAAGGGAGTATGACCGTTTCATGGAAAATGATGACGGAAAAGACTGGGAGAACATACCTTATGTAGGGGACGATACGTTTGCCCAGTTGGTTGAGCCAAAAAGGCACAATGCAATTCGGGTTAGTCTGGATGAAATTCTCATAAATACCGGAGTTGATGCCGAAGAATTGGAACTAATTAAACAAGGTTCGCGTAAAAGGTCATTGCAGGAATATAAAATTGCTTTCGCCGGGGAAGCAATGAGGGAAGGATATACGATGCGGGAAATAGGCCAGCATATTAATTTATCCCATGTTGCCATTAGCCACTTATTAAATCGCTAACTGCACAAACTGGGTGCCAGGCACTTAAGTTGTTAACTTATGAAAAATAAGTTAACAACTTAAGTGCCTGGCACCTCCTACACTTTTAATACATATCGTCTATCAGGTCCTGGTATTTTTCCAGTATTACTTTGATGCGGGTTTTTTGGGAGGGCGTAATTTCTCCATCTTCCTCACTGAAACGTCGATTAAGAAGGCGGAAGGTCCGTATAGACTCGTAGCTTTTTAATTTGGCATTTATCATGTCGATTTGGTCCTGCATAGCCATTTTAACAAAATCATTATTGATAATATCGTCTCCTACCTCTATACATCTGTATACACCATCAACTTCAGCATAATGTAGCTGGCTTTTGTCAAAAGGTATACCATGGTTGCGTAGTACTCGGATAATGAAGTTAAAGTTAGGGACTATCAGGGCGCCAATATATTCTTTATCTTGACCCACAATAGCAACCTGGTCTATAAGTTCGGAGTTGGCACATAAAGCCTCAATACGGGCCTGGGCTACATTTTTGCCATTATCCAGTACAATCATCAATTTCTTACGGTCTACTAAGCGCATATAGCCATCATCATCAATTTCTACTATGTCTCCGGTTTTAAACCAGCCATCAGACGTAATAGCCTCTGTATCAGCATTTTTATTACGGAAATACTGCTTAATAATACCCTGGCCACGAATAAGTAATTCTCCGTCTTCTTCCTGTCTAAATTCCACTCCCGGGGCCGGAGGAGAAAGCCAGCCCATTTTATATTTATTAGGACAGGAAACAGCAATACCAGCGGCGCTTTCGGTAAGTCCGTAGCCCAAGATGACGTTAAAGCCCATACCTACCAGTTTCCTTTGCAAATCGGTATCCATATAGGCGCCACCAACAATCATAGTTTGCAGGCGTCCTCCCAGGGCATGGTGCATACGCCAGTATACGTTATGGTATGATTCCAGCCATTCTTCCCGCAGGCTGCCCTGTAATTGTTCTTCAATAGGCCGGGTAAGGTCAATAAAACCTTTTTCATCTTCCAGTGCTTTAGTAGTGCGAATAGCTACATCTATAGCTTTTTCCCAGGCCTTTATGGCAACCAAGGATG
>DUMX01000265.1 GCA_012839665.1 Gelria sp. | reverse complement strand
TTCTACTGCGAAAACCCCTATTCAGGTGAATATTAGTGAATACGTGGTCAAAAGATAGTAGTTTTGAATTAAAAATTAAGAATTATCGTTGAAATACTCCGTATTTCTCTTTATTTTAATCTTTTGCGTATCGGTATTAATTATAATAAATCTGCGGCAATCTGCGTCTAAGTATTCAGGTTAATGCATATTTATTACTTTTTGCAGTGGAATCAAAATTAAGAATTTGTTATTAACCGCCTATGGCCTTAAGGTCACAACTATCTATGAAAATAGAGTCTACGGTGTTAAGTTCTTAATTTATATTTTATAAAAATTCAGTGTTAATCATTAAGAAATCAGTGTATTCAGTGTCAAAAAAACCCTATTTTCTTATTAAGTAAAGGCTTATGTTGGGGAGATAGAAATGGAGACTAAAACATTATCATTACCCAGGCTTAACCAGTTAAATCCAACCATGGAGTCAACTGCCCTTAAACTTATGGAAGAGGCAGGGGAATTGGCTCAAGCTATTGGCAAGTTCAGAGGGTTAAGTGGAGAAAAGGTTAATATGGACGAAGATGCAGTAATTAAAGAAATAGCACGAGAACTGCTTGATGTAGCCCAAACTGCTGTAACCATGATGTTTGTTATGGAAGAGCAATTCGGAATCGACATCGATAGTGTTCTTTGGGAGCACCACCAAAAGTTGGAACGCAAAGGTTATTTAGTTCGAGGATAAAATATAATTCGACAAAAGACATTATAAAAAGACACGTTTTTCTAAAGGATTTTGCTTTATCATGCTCGAAATAAATCTACTTATTGAGCTTGATAAAATATTCACCAGAAACAAACTAGTTCTTATACCGACTCTTGCTTATACTTAAAATAGAGTTAAATTTTACTGAAAATTAAAAAAGGATTTTGCCCGTTTATGACGAATAACGAAGAGGGGGGTTGAGCCTCGCCACTTATACGGGCAAGGTGTATAATTATGGTACAACGACAAAAGAAACATTGGGCACGCGCATTAAGTGACGCAATTAATATGGTCACTACAGCAGCCGCCGCCATAGCTTTATGTGGGTTAGGCGGATACTGGTTAGATGCGAAGCTAGGTACTGATCGCTGGTTAACAGTCATTGGAGTCTTGCTCGGAGTGGCAACCGGAATGAAGGTTATGTGGGATAAAATGCAAGCCACTGAAACCACAATTCCGCGGGATGACAGTCAGGACAAAGACAAGGACAAAGAAGAGTTAACTTAAGGAAATCACCCGGAGACAGGAGGCCTGCTGGCTCTGGTTGAAGTTTTTATGTCACTCCGGTAGGGGCGACAAAAAACGAAAATTTCAATTCCAATTAGGAGGGGGGGAGAAAGATAATGATCTTTGGTATGTGGGATGAAGTCCTATTTCATTTGGGACCGATTCCGGTCGACCATCTGGTTGTTACCGAATGGGTTCTTATTGCATTAATAGGCACTATTGCCTATTTAGCTACTAGAAATATGCAGCTGGTTCCCCGCGGATTACAAAATGCCTTTGAAGCAATCATCATTTGGACCTATGATTTTTTCACTCAATTGATGGATAAAGAGCATGTGGCTAAAAAGTGGGCTCCCCTGCTAACTGCATTTTTCCTGTTTATTTTATTTAGTAACTACAGCGGCCTGATACCTGGAGCAGCGAATATCCCGGGTTATCAGCCTCCAACTAGTAACTGGAACGTGACTATGACATTGGCATTAATCACGTTCTTTTCTGTTCACATTGCAGGTTTCAGCGAACATGGAGGGGGCTACTTTAGGCACTTCGTAAGTCCTAACCCGGCATTTTTGCCATTAAATCTGATTGAAGAGATAGCACATCCGCTGTCCCTCACCGTCCGTTTATTCGGTAACATATTTGGTGAAGAAATGGTCATAGCATTCTTGCTGTTCCTGGCACCATTTATTATTCCATCAGCAATGATGGGTCTTAGTTTGTTGCTAGGTGCCATCCAGGCCATAGTGTTTACCATCCTGTCGGCTAGTTATATAGCAGCTTCTACAGGAGAGGCACACTAAGTATAAACTTATTATCTAAAGCTCAAATGTATAAACCAGAGAGCATGAAAGGAGGGAAAAAGATGGGCGCAGCACTAGGCGCAGGTATCGCTGTATCTATTGCGGGTATTGGTGGCGGTATCGGTATGGGTATTTCTGGCGGTAAAGCTATGGAGGCAATCGCCAGACAGCCTGAGGTTGGAGGAGACGTTAGAACTCTTCTCTTTATTACCCTGGCATTTATTGAGACCCTAACTATTTACGGTCTGCTAATTGCATTCATGCTGGTTGGTAAAGCATAACTCTGAAAGGTATACAATCACTAAGATTTGGGCGATAGAGCAACCCTAATTGAAAATGAAAAGAAATGATAAAGCTCTATCGCCTCAAATACTATTCGCTCTAGATTGGAGGTAGCACATCCGTGAAAAGGAACAAAAGATTTTATGTAGCGGTGCTCCTTTTGACCATGGTAATGGTTCTGGGATTTGCCACCTTCTGCATGGCATCAGGGACTATTCCAGCGCCTGCAGGAAAAACCCCTGATTTTGGGAACTGGTTTGTAGTTGGTTGGACGGCAGTAAACTTCTTTATTTTACTGGCTCTTTTATATAAATTTGCCTATAACCCAATCAATGCTATGTTAGAAGAACGTTCTAACACTATTGAAAGTTCTCTTAAGCATGCAGAAGAAGTCAAAATTGAAGTGGAACAAATGAGAAAAGAAACCCAGAGCAACCTGGCAGAATCGCGTAAAGAGGCGCAAGAAATTGTGGCACGTGCAACTAAGGCAGCTGATGATGCTAAGAATGAAATTATCAACAAAGCCAAGGAAGATGCCGCAAATATTAAGGACAAAGCCACCGCTGAAATTCAGGCCGCTACTGAACAGGCCAAGGTCGAGCTGAAAGATACTGCAGCGACACTAGCCTTGCTGGCAGCAGAAAAGGTTCTGAATAGAGCTATTACCGATGATGACCATAAGAACATGGTTAAAGAATTTGTAAACGAGGCGGGCGATCTATTATGTTAAACAAGAGCGTTGCTAGGCGCTATGCCGAAGCGTTTTTCATTATTGCCCGAGAGAATGACAAAATAGATGAGTTTCAGCAGGAACTGGAAAAAATAGTCGCAGCGATAAAAGAAGTAGAGAATTTAGAAGCCTACTTCGCCCATCTTCTAATCCCTGCCAAAGAAAAGAAGGATGTTGCGAGCAAAATTTTCGCCAGTCAGGTTTCTCAACTAACGCTAAACTTCCTGTATATGATTATTGATAAACGTCGGGAATCATATATTGAATCTATTGCTGAAGAATATCAGGAAATGGCTGATGAATCGAGAAACATTGCCAAGGCGGAACTTACAGCCGCTCGGGATGTACCGGACGATGAGGTGAAGGCTCTTGCCCAGAAACTATCTGCCTCTACGGGTAAAACAGTACAGCTTAATGTCACGGTTGACCCTGCTCTTATCGGCGGAGTTAAGATACGAATGGGTGACCAAATCATAGACGGTACGGTCATTAAAAGACTGGAAATGTTAAGAGACCAATTGAAACAAACGAAGATAAGTTAATGCGATAGGGGTGAGCACACAAATGAGTATTAGACCGGAAGAGATTAGCGCTATACTCAAGGACCAAATAGAGCGCTACCAGTCCGAGGTAGAAGTCAGTAACGTAGGCTCGGTTATCTATGTTGGTGACGGTATTGCCCGCGTATATGGACTACAGGGCGCCATGGCTGGTGAGCTTCTGGAGTTTACAGGCGGAACTTACGGAATGGTTCTTAACCTTGAAGAAGACAACGTTGGTGCGGTGCTATTAGGTGATTATAATCACATTAAGGAAGGTGACGTAGTAAAAGCGACCGGAAGAATTATGGAGGTCCCTACCGGGAAAGCCTTGTTGGGTCGTGTAGTTAATGCTTTAGGTCAGCCCATCGATGGCAAGGGACCTATTAATACTGAAACCTTCCGCCCGATTGAAAAGGTTGCTCATGGGGTTGTTGCCCGTACGCCGGTTGATACCCCCATGCAGACTGGACTTAAATGTATAGACTCCATGGTTCCCATCGGAAGGGGCCAGCGTGAGTTAATTATCGGAGACCGCCAGGTTGGTAAGACAGCTATTGCTCTTGATGCTATTATCAACCAGAGAGAAAAGAAAGACATGATTTGCATCTATGTTGCTATTGGGCAGAAACAAGCCTCTATAGCTGGTATAGCTGCCAAGTTCGAGGAAATGGGAGCTATGGATTATACCATTATAGTTGCGGCCACTGCTTCCGAACCAGCACCATTGCTATATATAGCACCTTATGCTGGGGTTGCTATGGGCGAAGAGTTTATGGAAGGTGAAGGCCTTGACGTGTTAATCATCTATGATGACCTTTCCAAACACGCAGTGGCTTATCGTGAAATGTCACTCTTGCTTCGTCGTCCTCCCGGACGTGAGGCTTATCCTGGTGACGTTTTCTATCTCCATTCTCGTCTACTGGAGAGAGCATGTAAACTTAACGATGATTACGGTGGTGGATCTATAACTGCTTTACCGATTATTGAAACTCAAGCAGGTGACGTTTCCGCTTATATACCAACTAATGTTATATCTATTACTGATGGCCAGATATATTTGGAAACCGACCTGTTCTATGCTGGTCAGCGGCCTGCTATAAACGCTGGTCTATCAGTTAGCCGCGTTGGTGGCGATGCTCAGACTAAAGCTATGAAGTCGGTTGCCGGGCAGTTACGACTGGATTTGGCTCAATACCGTGAATTAGCTGCATTTGCTCAGTTCGGTTCTGACCTGGATAAAGCCACTTTAGCTCGGTTGACTCGTGGTGAGAGAATTACTGAAACCTTGAAACAAGGGCAGTACCAACCTATGAAAATGGAAGAACAGGTTGTAATTCTGTACAGTGCTGTGAATGGCTTCCTGGATGATTTACCCAAAGATAAGGTTGAAGCCTTTGAAGCCGATTTTCTAAAATATATGCGCAGTGCTAATGCCGATATTTTAAACAGCATTAGAGATACCGGTAAAATAGATGATGCAGTTGAAGAAAAACTGACCAAGGCCATCAATGAATTTAAGTCCACGTTCTCGGTTTAGGTGGTGAATTAAGATGGCAGGAGCAGGTGTAAGAGAATTTAAACGCAGGATTCGTAGTGTACAAAACACGCAGCAGATTACTAGAGCTATGGAAATGGTAGCCGCTGCAAAATTGCGTAGAGCCCAGGAAAGTGCTGAGGCCTCCAGGCCTTACACTGATACTTTACAGGGTACTTTGGCGCGATTGGCAGCAGTTTCTTTCGATGTTAGACATCCGCTGCTAGACAAAAGAGAGGATGTACGCAAAGTCGGCTATGTTGTAGTTACTGCTGATCGTGGATTATGTGGAGCTTATAATACTAATCTTATCAGGACGGTAGATGAAGCTATTGAGAGGGACGACCGTGGCTTGGAAAATGGAATTATTACAGTAGGTAGAAAGGCTAGAGATTTTTATCGCAAACGTAATATGGTCGATGCCGAATTTATAGGCCTGGGGGATGATGTCAGTTATGCTGATGCCAGGGAAATCGCCCAGTATATAATGAATGCTTATGAAAATGAAGAACTGGATGAAGTCTACCTGGTGTATGCCCGCTTTATTAACGTATTGCGGCAGGAACCGATCATTGTTCAACTATTGCCACTGGAGACCCCAGAAGAAGATACTAGCGACGAATCTACTCGGGTTATTGATTATCTCTATGAACCTAGTGCAGATGAGATCCTTCTAACATTACTACCCAAGTATGTTGGTAGCCAAATTTACCACGCCATGCTGGAAGGTAAAGCTAGTGAACATGGCGCTCGGATGACGGCTATGGGTAATGCCACTGAAAATGCCAACGAGATTATTGAAAATCTTGAACTGGCTATGAACAAAGCCAGGCAGGCGGCAATTACGGACGAGATTCTGGACATTGTCGGTGGTGCCGAAGCTCTGAAAAATGCTTAATAATATGCACTTAACTGATAAGGCCAAAGCTCTCATTAAAGGAGGAAAGTAGAGGATGGCAAATATAACGTATGGAGAGGTAGTCCAGGTTATCGGCGCAGTTGTTGACATACGCTTTAAGCCTGGTGAGCTACCTGACCTGATGAATGCTATTAATATAAAATCCGAGGATCAGGAAAAAGAAGGGGCAACAGACATTGATGTAACTCTGGAGGCTATGCAGCTTCTGGGTAATGATATTGTCCGCTGTGTTGCCCTGCAGCCTACAGACGGTATTTATCGCGGTATGAAAGCAACTAATACCGGTGCTGCTATTAAGGTACCAGTAGGTGAAGGATGTCTGGGACGTATAGTCAACGTGTTGGGACAACCAGTTGATGAAGGTGGCCCGGTTGAGGCAGCAGACTATTGGGAAATACACCGCGACCCACCGGATTTGACAGATCAGCTTCCCGCTAACGAAATTCTAGAAACTGGAATTAAGGTAGCTGACCTGATTTGCCCTTATGCTAGAGGTGGTAAAATAGGTCTATTTGGTGGAGCCGGAGTTGGCAAAACTGTTATTATTCAGGAACTAATCAGAAACATTGCGTATGAGCACGGTGGTTATTCTGTGTTTACCGGTGTTGGTGAACGTACCCGTGAAGGTAATGACCTTTGGGGTGAAATGACTGAATCTGGAGTTATCGATAGATGTGCCTTGATTTTTGGTCAGATGAACGAGCCCCCGGGAGCAAGACTAAGAGTAGGTCTTACCGGTCTGACTGTTGCTGAATATTTCCGTGATTTTTCTGGATTGGACGTTTTGATATTTATTGATAATATATTCCGCTTTGCCCAGGCGGGTAACGAAGTGTCAGCTTTGCTGGGACGTATGCCTTCGGCTGTTGGTTATCAGCCTACATTGGCAACTGATATGGGTTTACTGCAAGAACGTATTACTACTACCCGTACGGGTTCAATAACTTCAGCTCAGGCTGTTTATGTTCCTGCGGACGACCTGACCGACCCGGCACCAGCAACAACTTTTGCTCACCTGGATGCTACTACGGTTCTTTCCCGGGCCATTTCAGAAAAGGGAATCTATCCAGCGGTTGACCCCCTGGATTCTACTTCCCGGATTTTGGACCCGCAGTTAGTAGGCGATAAGCACTATAATATCGCGCGCGGTGTACAGCAGATTCTACAAAGGTATAAGGAACTCCAGGATATCATAGCTATACTGGGTATGGACGAACTTACTGATGAGGATAAAATTATAGTGGCTCGGGCTAGAAAGATTGAAAGATTCTTGTCCCAGCCCTTCCACGTTGCCGAGCAGTTTACTGGCCAAGCTGGAGTATTCGTTCCGGTTAGCGAAACGGTTGACTCTTTTGCTGAAGTCCTGGCTGGTAATCATGATAATCTGCCTGAAGCAGCCTTCCTCATGGTAGGTAATATTGAAACTGCAGTAGCCAAAGCGAAGAGACTGGAGGCGTAGTTTATGGCAGAAAGCACCTTCATGCTAGAAATAGTAACCCCTGAACAAATCTTATTTCGCGATGAAGTTCAGTTCATGGTTGCTCCCGGTGCCGAAGGTGAATTGGGTATTATGAAAAACCATGCGCCGCTAGTTGCAGCTTTAGATATAGGCGTGCTGCGTTATGAAAATACTGGTGGCACCCAGAAGAGAATGGCCGTGAGTGGCGGCTTTATGGAAGTTATCGATAATGTAGCCCGGGTTCTGGCAGAGACTGCCGAACGCGGTGAAGATATCGATGTACTGCGAGCTAAAGCAGCCAAAGAAAGGGCGGAAAGACGTCTACAAGCGCGGGAAGATAATTTAAATTTGGCGCGGGCGGAAATGGCCCTGAAGCGTGCTATTTCAAGGTTAAAGGCAGCGGAAGCATTGTAACTAGAACGAGAAGTTAATACTTGGCCGGAAGGAATAAAAAAATTCCTTCCGGCTTTGATTTTTGTAAAAAGTAATACTAGTAACTTTAATTGTAATATGGTAATTTAATGACAGATATGTAAAAATACGATGGGGGATTTGTGTAAGAACTAGATGAATGATTTATTAAGATATTTAATCATTATTACTCTGGCCTACTATTTTCTTAAAATACTAATGTATATAGTAATGTGGCAAATGAGTTATAAAATACAAGAAAGAGCTTTGGCAAGTAAAAAGAAAGAGATGGAACGTAGAAAAGCACGAGAAAGAATCTGGAAAGATATAGACGATGACAAGTAAAGTAAAATAAGGGGGAGTCATATGCAGAAATTTTATTTAATACTAATAGGTTCGGTTTTAATACTAAGTATCCTGTTTGCCATATTAATATGGCGACAGACTGTTAAAGTTGAAAAAAAAGCAATGATAGCTAAGAAAGCTAAAGAAGAATACTTACATCAATTAATGCTTGAACAGGAAGAAGAAAGAAGATTAGCTGAGTTAAAATTGCAAGAAGAATTACATCAAAAATTACAAGTTGAAGCCGAAGCAGAAGAAGAAACCGAAAAAACCGAAAATATCTGACCAGCAGGAGTAATATCCATTGATTAGAAATCCTATAAATATCATTAAGTATTTACAGATATACTGGCACCTAATTGGTTAAGCTTGTCAACTATGTTTTCATAACCCCGGTCTATATGTTCACTATTGCCAATTATACTTGTTCCTTTAGCCATTAAGGCGGCTATTAATAAAGCTGCTCCGGCTCGGAGGTCAGTGGCTTTAACCCGCGTTCCGCTTAATTCCTTAACCCCTTTGATTATAGCTGTTCTTCCTTCTGTTTTTATTATAGCTCCCATTCTGCTAAGTTCGGAAACATGCATATAACGATTTTCAAAAACTGATTCGGTAATAATACTACTCCCTTCAGCACAGCTTAAATAGGCCATAAATTGAGCTTGCATATCAGTTGGAAAACCAGGGTAAGGTAGAGTTTTAATATATAAAGGTTTAATTTGTTTATTTCGTTTTACTCTAATCCAGTTATATCCCTCTTCTACTTCTGCTCCACTTTCTGCTAATTTGGCAGTAATAGATTTAACGTGTTCGGTGATTACATTATTTATGGTTACTTCACCACCAGTGGCAGCTGCTGCTACCATATAAGTCCCGGCTTCAATACGGTCGGATATGGCAGTATAGCTACTTTGCCCCAGCTCTTTAACTCCGTCAATCTTTATTACATTGCTGCCGGCACCACTAACCCTTCCCCCCATACTGTTAATAAAATTAGCTAGATCAACTATTTCTGGTTCCAGAGCAGCGTTTTCTATATAGCTGGTACCTTCTGCCAGTACTGCTGCCATCATTATATTTTCGGTAGCCCCTACGCTGGGAAAATCCAAATATACATGATTGCCTTTTAATTTTGAGCTAGTAGCAATTACGTCACCGCGAATAAAACTTATATTGGCTCCCAAGGCTTTAAACCCCTTTAAATGCAAATCTATAGGTCGAGTGCCGATAGCACATCCGCCAGGAAGAGCAATTTTCACCTCACCATATCTGGCTAACAATGGTCCCATTAGTAAAAATGATGCCCTGATTTGCCTTACCAATTCGTATTTAGGACTAAAATCCTTAGCTTCACCTTTTAATAAGATACTATCTTTATTATATTTAACATCTATTCCTAAATGATGAATAAGTTCAATAATTATTTGTACGTCTTTAATATTGGGAACTTTATTAACTTGAATCTCTTCTGCTGTAAGTAGAGAAGCAGCAAGGATAGGTAATATGGCATTTTTGGATGAACTTACGGATATTTCTCCATTTAA
>DUMX01000264.1 GCA_012839665.1 Gelria sp. | reverse complement strand
TACACGGCAGCCCCCGGTGGGAAGTGTAGGGAACGGCCCCTGTGCCGTTCCGTCATGTTGTCGTAATACCGGTGCAACCATTTTCACAGGTGGTTACGTGCGTGTGTTTTATGGGTATGTTTATCAGGATATGGGGGTTATTATGAAACCTAATAAAAAGAAATTTTCCGCAATAATGTGGATTACTATCTTAATATTTTTAGCCATAGTTTTGACCTTTCCCCGATGGATAAGTATATTCTATCCTGAGCCCCACCGTAATCTGGTCTTTTCAGCTTCTTACCAGTATGATATTGACCCTTACCTGGTTTTTGCCATTATTAGAGCGGAAAGCAAATACCAAAATTCGGCTCAATCGCCGGTGGGGGCGCGGGGGTTGATGCAAATCATGCCCGAGACTGCACAGTGGATAGCAGAACAGCAGGGCATAGAGGATTTTGACCCGGACAGCTTGCATGACCCGGAAACCAACATAAGATTTGGTTGCTGGTATCTGGCCGATTTAACCCGGGAGTTTAATGGTAATATTCCTATGGTGGTAGCAGCCTATAACGCAGGTCGGGGGAAACTGAAGGAATGGGTGGTAAACGGACAGTGGGATGGTAGCCCCGAAACCGTTGATAATATTCCTTTCTATGAGACCAGGCTTTATGTAAAAAACGTACTTAAAAACTATAAAGCCTATCAAGCTATTTATAAATGATTTAACATTTCTTTTTATTGCATCGGCCCGCTATTGGCGGGTTATTTTTATGTTGGGAGCTGATAGTGACAAAAAATGGAATAAATTTAATGCTTGTCTAATATAATTGCCTTATAAACTAGTAATAAGGGGGACAAGTGGATGTTTAATTCAACCAAAAAATTATTATTTATAGGTACATTACTGCTTCTAATCGCTGTACTGGCATTTTTTATACATAAACATAAATTAGCTATCTATACCGCCAATCTGGATACCCGGCCATTTAATGCTGGCATATGTAGCCCAGTCAATTCAGTGGAACCTGCTACCGTTATAGAGCATCAGGAACGGTTGATTGCTTCTACTATTTATGAAGGCCTGCTTTGCTATGATGCCAAATCCGGGGAACTACAACCACGGTTGGCTCGAAAATGGAAATACTCTTCTGATGGCAAAACCCTGATTATACATTTAAAAGAAAATATAAAATTTCATAATGGCAAAAAACTAACCGCAGGTGCAGTTAAATCAGCCTGGGAAAAGAGTTTTAGTGAGAGTACAGAATGGTCCAATATAAGCATGTTTCTTTCCATTGTTGGCAGTAATGCTATGCTTGATGGCTACAAACAAGAAATATCTGGCATCCAGGTGGTAAATGATGCCACCCTGAAAATAGTATTTGACCAACCTAACACTGCCTTTACCTATATGTTAACCAGTCCTGTATTTTGGGTCTACGATAGCAGTGCGGAAAACGGCCCTGCTCCCGGTACCGGCCCCTACCTGTTCAAAGAAAATCAGGAAAACGAAGACATTATTTTAGTTCGTAATGATAAATACCACCGAGGAATGCCCCGATTAGCCGTAATAAATTTCAAGATTTATGATGACGAACTAAAGGCCCTAGACGACTACAAATCTGGTAAACTGGATTATTTGGATTCCATACCCTTTAACCAGCTAAAAGAAATTAAAAAAAACCCGCAGTATAAGGAACTATACCTGAGCAGGCCGCTCTTAAACACCTATTCCCTGGTCTTTCATGTCAACAAACAACCCTTTGCTGATGACTATCTGCTGCGCCGGGCATTAAACTACGCTATCGACCGCAAGGCTATTAATGACACTATCTTAGGAGGAGCCTATATCCCGGCACGGGTTGCAGCTCCCTCCGGAATAGCGGGATACAAGAGTAATATGAAGGGCTATGACTATGACCCGGAAAAAGCCCGACAATTACTGGAGGATGCGGGCTATATTACAGGTGACCAGTTAATTTCTGTCCCAATCAGCTACGACAATGATGATGGGCATCAAGCGGTAATGGAGATGGTAGCCCAGCAGCTCAACCAGGTCGGGATTGCGGTGGAGTTCAGCCCCATGGATTGGGACTATTATAAAAAACAGCTGGGCAAAATGCAGATTACCTGCGGACGGGTAAGTTGGCTTGCTGATTATCCGGATCCGGATAATTTCCTATATAGTATGTTTCACAGCTCCAAAATTGGGGTCAGCAACTTCTCGGCTTATCATAACCCTCAGGTGGATAAACTCCTGGATTCATCCCGTAAACAAGTAAACCCACAGAAACGTCTGGAAATTTTACATCAGGCTGAAGAAATAATTGTAGATGATGCCCCCTGTCTGTGGCTATTTCAAAAATGTGCTCATAAACTAATAGGTGAAAACGTATCTTCCCTGAGTGTGGATAATATGGAGATGATAGACTGGTATCAGGTGGAACTGCGTAAACCTGATTTGGATGGGGACCAGGATAAACCAGTTGAGAAACAGAAAAAAGTATAAACTTAATATTTAGTGCTTACCATATAAAAGGGAAAACCGGATCTGGTTCCGGTATTCTAAAAGATGCGTACAAGCGGCAGAGCAATTGACACCAATCCCAAACCATTATATAATTATTTTCGTTGGGATACTGATAATTTTATAATTGTGTCGGAGTGGTGGAATGGGCAGACACGTACGTTTGAGGGGCGTATCCTTAACCGGGTGCGGGTTCAAGTCCCGCCTCCGACACCAGCCTTATGCGAACTCCTTAACTGGGGTCTAAAAATAATATTTAAATCATCACCAATGATAGTGGCCTCTTGGACACATGGGGTCACTATTTCTTTTTGGGCTTCCAGGGTGGCTCCAATTACAACCGGGTAAAGCATCTTCTTACACATTTAACACCTATCTGGATGAGTTAGCCAAAAACTACAGGGTTCTTCTGACGTGGCCAAACCTGCGAGTAATAAAGGTATGTAAAAATAGAAACTCCCCTGTCTATATTTTAACTGGCCGGGGAGTTCCTGATTTTATTATCCTTAATCAAAATGCAGCCTTAATCCCTGCATATCCTGTCATTAAAATAGTGAATAAAAACTCGTGTATAGCCTGGAGGGGGTTTTATTTCTGTTGCAATTTTAGTTACAAAAACATCACCGTATCCATTATAGGATTGATCATATGCTCCGGGAGTTGTGGGGAAATCCGGTGAATCAGTATGCCCAGTTACATATGCATTTCCCAAATCATCCACTGCAATTCCATTACCATAATCAAATTCACTTCCCCCGAGGAAAGTTGAATAGCTGAGGCTAGAACCGGTGCTATTAAGTCTTGTTACAAATACATCTAATTTCCCATTATGCCCAGTATTATATGCTCCGGTAGTTGTGGGGAAATCCGTTGAATAAGTAATTCCTGTTACATATGCATTTCCCGATCCATCCAGTGCAATTCCATTGCCCTCATCCAAATCACTTCCCCCGAGGAACGTTGAATAGCTGAGGCTAGAACCGGTGCTATTTAGTTTTGTTACAAATACATCTGATTCCCAATTATGCTTCTCAGTATTATATGCTCCAGGAGTTGTGGGGAAATCCGTTGAATCAGTAATTCCAGTTACATATGCATTTTCCGATCCATCCACTGCAATGCCATTACCCTTATCAGAATAACTTCCTCCAAGGAAAGTTGAATAGCTGAGGCTAGAACCGGTGCTATCTAGTTTTGTTACAAAAACATCTAATCCCCCACTATGCCCAGTATCATATGCTCCGGGAGTTGTGGGGAAATCCGTTGAAAAAGTACTCCCTGTTACATATGCATTTCTCAAATCATCCACTGCAATTCCATTACCCTCATCAAATTCACTTCCCCCGAGGAAGGTTGAATAGATCAGGCTAGAACCGGTGCTATTTAGTTTTGTTACAAAAACATCATAGCCTCCATTATGCCCAGTATTATATGCTCCGGTAGTTGTGGGGAAATCCGTTGAATCAGTAATTCCAGTTACATATGCATTTCCCGATCCATCCATTGCAATTCCATTACCCTCATCAAAATCACTTCCCCCGAGGAAAGTTGAATAGATCAGGCTAGAACCGGTGTTATTAAGTTTTGTTACAAATACATCGAAGCCTCCATTATGTGATGTATTATATGCTCCGGGAGTTGTGGGGAAATCCGTTGAAAAAGTACTTCCTGTTACATATGCATTTCCCAAATCATCCACTGCAATTCCATTACCCTGATCATGATAACTTCCCCCGAGGAAAGTTGAATAGATCAGGTTAGAACCGGTGGTATCCAGTTTTGTTATAAAAACATCACCGTCTCCATTAGAGGATTGATCATATGCTCCGGGAGTTGTGGGGAAATCCGTTGAAAAAGTAAACCCTGTTACATATGCATTTCCCAAATCATCCACTGCAATTCCATAACCATTATCATAATCACCTTCCCCGAGGAAAGTTGAATACTCAAGCCCGGGATCAATAGTGAGTGGAACATGGGTATTATATGAATCATTCACCCTAAATCCAAATACATTTTCGCTATCTTTATCTTGCTCTAAAATAAAATCACACTCTACATCGATGTTCTTCTCCCCAATTTGCTGATAAGCTGTCGGTCGCTCATCAATCAGATTACCGAGTGCAGTTTTGATAGATAAATTACCTGTTTCATCCAGAGTCACACTGTCTGCACCATCATATGCCAGTCGAATATCTTCCACTCTGGCTCCCGGCTGCACAATAAAATCATATTTAAGCTGGCCGTTTACCGCTCGAAAAACCAGGTCAATTCCAGGCCACAGTTCCTTGTATTCGATTTCTTCAAAACTGGATAGATTAGAAATCCATTTTTTCGGATCATTTCCTTTGAAATAATTTACCTTTCCCGTCCCTTCGCAGCGGCCTTTAATCCTCACATCAGGGTTTGCATCCAGATATCTTAAATAAACCGCCACCCCTTTAGCCTGCTGTTCTTCCTCTTTCAGAAACCTCTCTCTGCGTCTATCAAAAACATTTTTCTCATCAAATTCCTTCTCAATCTTGGGCTTTTCAATAAAACTAAACACAGCTGCTTCCGGGGTAAAGAAAATAGAATAACCAGGCCCCCTTGTGTGGTAGCAAACCTTTTCATCAACCTGCCCTTTATTGGGAACAAAAGACAAAGGCTTCTTCTTATAGATATTTTTAATCTGTTCTCTGTTTTCCACAGATAACTTATCCAAGTGGCTGTTTCCATCAATATTTATAAATTTAAACACCAGATTCTATTGCCTCCTTCCATTAACACCATTATTTGTCATTTATAATAGTATGTTATGCAGTATCTAATGTTTCGGTGCTTAAGACGACTGCTTTATGTTAGAGAGGATATATATGCTTAAGTGGACAAAAGTATCGGCAGCTTATCTGGACAAATATATGGCGATGATTAAGCTGTTTTTTGATTTAATAGAAGAGGGAATCCGCGTCTAACCGCCTTCTTGATTCTATCTACTGCTGGTTTTTAATCAAGGCAACTTTTATGGCAAACCAACCTATGGTATCGGGCAGACTAGCTTTAATAGGTCGGAGTTTTTCGTAGCCTACGACTTGTGCTGCGGCTAATATCTGTTCCTCCTCCGAAGGGCTGAGGAATTGGTCCCAGTTTACCGGGTAACCTTCCTTAGCAGCTTTTAGCAGGTGATCTTCTATAGTGGATAAGCTTAAATTACGTTCAGTAGCTATTGTTGGCAGGGATTTACCGGACTGATGCTCTTGCCAGGAGAGAAGATGGGAGGGAGTTTCAGGCTTTTTGGATTTGTTCTTTCGTGGAGACGGGCTTTTGGGAACATGGGTATTATTGTTATTGTCAGGTTGCAGGTCCCCGGTAGGTGCTGATTCTGCCGAATATAGCTTTATTATCTCCAGAAATTGCTCACCATATCGTTCATACTTTATCTGGCCTACTCCGTTTATTTTAAGCATTTCTTCTCGATTTTGGGGCAGGTAGGCAGCCATTTCCTGCAGAGTGGTATCCGGGAAAATGATATAAGGAGGCAGTTCCTGTTCCCGGGCAATTTGCCGGCGCAAATCGCGCAGAGCCTGAAAAATTTCGCTTTCGGGTGCGGCTGCTTGTGGTAGTTTGGGTAAACTGACTATAACTTTTTCTTCACTACGCAGAACCGGGAGCGAGCGCCGGGTTAGTTTTACGACCGGGTAGCGTCCACTTTCAATAATAAGGTAATCTTCAGCAGCCAGTAGATTAATTAAATCAATAATTTGTTGGATCTTAAAGTTACTCATAATCCCGAAGGTAGAGAGCTGGTCAAAACCTAATTGCCTTATTCTTTTTTGTTTACTTCCCTTTAAGACCGCAGCAATTAATTTACTACCGTAGGGTTGTCTCATTCGTACGATACAGGAAAAAATCTTTTGCGCCTCGATAGTAATATCGCGCAGTTCCCGTTCTAAACAATTAGCACATTGATTGCAATGTTCAGGGTTATCCTTTTCACCGAAATATGCCAGTATATATTGGCGCAGGCAACGGGTAGTGTGGCAGTAGTCAATCATGTTTTGCAGTTTATCGTATTCCATATCTTTGCGGACTTCAGACCGGATGCTTTGCTCAATCAGGAATTTTTGAATTAGTATATCCTGTGCCTGGTAGAGCAGGATACAATCAGCAGGTTGACCATCTCGCCCGGCTCGTCCGGCTTCCTGATAATAGGCTTCCAGATGCCGGGGCATATTATGATGAATAACAAAACGTACATTGGATTTGTCAATACCCAGGCCGAAGGCATTGGTAGCCACCATTACCTGAATCCTATCAAAAATTAAAGCCTCTTGATAACTATTCCTTTCGGCATTATTTAAGCCGGCATGGTATTTGCCCACCGAATAACCACGCTTACCAAGCTCTTCAAACAGGTTTTCTACTTCTTTACGAGTAGCCACATAAATAATACCGGCATGGTCCGGGTGCTCGTCCAGGTAACGGCAGATGAAACTTGTGCGCTCTATGCCTTTGACTACGGAAAAATAAAGGTTAGCCCGGTCGAAAGGGTTGAGTAAGACCAGCGGGTCTTTAAGCCCCAACAGTTTCACTATATCTTTTTGTACTTTGGGGGTAGCAGTAGCGGTAAAGGCAGCTACCACTGGCCGTTTGGCCAAAGTCTCAATCCAGGATTTGATTCTTAAATAACTGGTTCGGAAATCGTGTCCCCACTGGGAAACACAATGGGCTTCATCAATGGCTACCAAGGAGAGGGGGAGCCCATCCAAAAGTTCGGCAAATTGATCAGATTCCAAACGCTCTGGAGCTACGTAGAGCAGTTTATATTTACCCTGTCGGGCCATATTCAGGCGCCAGTAGAACTCATTTTGGGTAAGTGAACTATTAATATAAGAAGCAGCTATCCCCTGGTCATTAAGGGCGTCTACCTGGTCCTTCATCAGAGCAATCAGGGGAGATATAACCAGGGTAAGTCCCGGCAGTATCAGGCCGGGAAGTTGGTAGCATAGAGATTTGCCACCCCCGGTAGGCATTATCCCCAGGGTGTCACGACCTTCTAAAATGCTATGTATAACCTCTTCCTGACCATCCTTAAACTCCAGAAAACCAAAGTACTGATCCATCACTTGTGGGATTGAAGCTTGCATATCACTATTCTCCTTAATTGATTCTGCTATCATTATATACAATAAATAGTATACTTGGCTTAACTCTTCCCATTATGTTACAATTACTCTGGTTTACTTGATTATGATAGGAGTGAGTTATAGTAGGAATTCAAATAATAACCGACAACTGTTGTGACTTACATCCTGAATTATTGGAATGCTACAATATTATAGTTGTGCCTTTAAGAGTGAGATTCGGGGATGAGGAAATTCTACCGGAGCATTTTAATAACGCTTCCTTCTATGAGCGCTTAAAAACATCATCTCAACTACCCAGCACCAGCCAGCCTATGCCAGGAGATTTTCTGGTACAGTACCAAAAAGCCATTGAACAAAACCAACAAATTATTAGTATCCATTTATCCGCTGGAATATCGGGGACGGTTCAGTCTGCTAGTATAGCTGCAGAAATGCTTACAGGTGAGCCCATACATGTTATTGACTCCAGAAAAGCTTCGGTTGGCCAGGGATTAATGGTATTAGAGGCCGCCCGCATGGCTCAATCTGGGGAGCAGGTATCCTCAATTATAAACCGCCTGAATGAAATGCAAAACAGGATGCGCTGTATCTTTGTGGTTGGAAATTTGGATATCCTCATAAAAGGAGGGCGCTTATCCCGAGCCAAGGGAATTTTAGCAGGTGCCCTGGATATAAAACCGGTTCTGCATATGGATGCGGAAGGGAAAATTGTACCCTTTAGCAAGGCTCGTGGGCGTAGAGGAGCGAGGAATAAGCTTATAGAGCTAATGGAGACTTTAGGCTCAGACCTGAGTAGTCAAACTGTTGGTATTTGCCATAGTGTTTGCCCGGATGATGCAGAATACCTGAAAAGTACTATGAAAGAAAGGTTTCACGTTCCCGAAGTAATTATCGGCGAGATAGGGCCAGTTATTGGTTCCCACGTTGGTGCCGGCACGTTTTCAGTATTTTTTGAAGATTAAGAATCGATTACAGCCATACCGGACTATAGGTTTTGTTTCCTGATGTAAGCTGGGTCAGGAGTTGGGAATTTAATGTTTTGGCATAGATAGCGCTATTTTTCATTTCTCCTTCTTTTATTCTTAATATGATGTATGAAAAAAAGATGTGATTTATGAAAAACGGGCCTGGCTTAATTTTGCCAAAGGCGCAGCTATTGAACTGCTGGTTTAATTAGATGTAAGGCAGAACAGAAAGTCCTATATAACGGTCCCGGTTAAAATTGGACCTTCTGTCGATGTAAGGTTTTGTTTTTGGCGGTAAAATTAATAGTAAGAATATTTACAATTTAGCCAAAAAGGAGGACGGTTAATGAGAAGATTAGGATGTACGTTTTTAGCAGTTATATTAAGCTTGGCTCTGGTGATAACTCCGGTCATGGCCAAAAATGGCGGAGGCAACTCTTCCGGAGGAGGGAAAGGCTCTTCGGTATCTGCCAGCAAATCCAGCGGGAAAAGTTCATCCGCAGGAAACAAAGCATCATCAGTGTCCCCGGGTAACTCTGGTAACAAGGGTGCTGCTAAAAGTGGAAAGTCTGTATCCGCTAATAATAACAGCAAATCAGAGAAATCCAATAACAAAGACAAGGAAAAATCAAATTCCGGTAATAAAAATGGTGTAGTAAAGGATAATGCTGACAAAAAGGCAGAAAACGACAAGGTGAAGCCTACTAACCAGGGCCAGAGCAAAAAAGAATCCAAGGTGAAAGCTGATAAAAAAACAAAAGGCGGAGTAGATTTAACTCGTGGAAACAAAAAAGCAGTCCAGCAACGTCTACAATCAAAGGAAGCAAAGACAGTTAAAAAGCAGTTTAAGGATGCTGAAGGTCACTGGGCTCAAAATTGTATTCAAAAAGTACAACAATGTGGACTAATTCAGGGATATGAAGATGGAAGTTTCAAGCCCGATGCAGGAGTAAGTCAGGTTGAAGCCATGGTCATGGTGATAAATTTGGCTGAAATTATTAATGATGAGACTGATGAAACGAATAATACTGAAGATGAAAACACTGATGAAGACCAGATTACTGATGAGACTGATGTTGATGAAACTACTGACGAGGGTGATGTTGACGAAACCATTGATGAGAACAGTGAAGATGATGACAGTGTAATTGATGAAGATGAAAATATTGCTGATGTACCAGGATGGGCCAAAAATCAGGCTCGTAAGGCCAGTAAGATGAAGGTAATAAACATCAACCGCTTCCATAGTCACGTTCAGGCCAGTAGAGCCCAGGTGGCAGTAATGTTGGCCAAGGCACTGGAGCTGGAACCAGTAGAAGTCGATGAAGAGGCATTTACCGATGGTATAAAAATATCCCCCGAAGATGTAGGTTACATACTGGCACTTAAAGAGGCCGGGGTGGTAAAAGGAAATCCAGACGGTAAGTTTAATCCTAATAGTGCTATCACCAGGGCAGAAATGGCTGCCATGCTGGCTCAGATAGTGGAAAATGTAGAAGATGAAGAAGAGGAAGAAAACGACCAGTCTGAAGAAGAAACAACCTTACCTGATGAAGATGAAAATGACGAAGGCACAGACCCCATCGAAGATGATGACACACTAAATGATGAGACTGAGTCCGATCCGGAGAATACTGAAACCGAAGATGAAGATGATACGGCTGACAATTCAGACGCATAATATCTAGTATTTTAAGCTCCCACTAATTTTGGTGGGAGCTTTTTTTATCTTATTATCACACAATGGGCCTGGCTTATATTACCTTTGACGTGATTTGGCTGTAAACGATAGAATTTTATGTGGACCTTAGCAATGAAAAGGAAGGAGTGGAATTGAGCGGCAACATTTAACAAACTAATGCAGTAAAGACTATTTTTGTGAGGATTAGTATTATGAGTAAGAGATTTAGCTTAAGTGTAGTAATTAGCATACTTATATTGTTGATATCAGTTTTTACCGTCAAGTCAGTTTATTTAACTGCCGAACCTGCAGTAGATACAGTACAGGCACATACAAAGGAAAGCAAGGCTACCTTAGAGGGTGTGATACATAACACTGGGGGCAAAAATATAATTCGTTACGGTTTTAAATGGGGGACAAGCCAGGAGCTGGATGAAGAGAAAATTCTATCTGGCACTGTCGATGTCAATAAACCTTTTTCCACCACCATTACGGGGTTAGAAGAAGGGATAACATACTACTATCGCGCCTTTGCGGTTAATGCTAAAGGCACTGCCTATGGTGATATTAAGAGCTTTACTGTGCCCGTTAAATATAACCCCCCGCCTGTAGTTACTATAACTAGTCCCGGTAAAAAGGCGACTGCCAACGATGGGGCAAAAAAGGAGCAAAAGACTATAACAATAACGGTAAAGGATGATTTGAAAAAGACTAACCAGGTGGCGGTTAGTAATCCTGCTACTAATAAGATAGCTGCTGCTCCAAACAGAATATTATCGACACCATCACGTGGGAGTTCCTATACCAATAAAAGTAAATATCCTCGGTTAAGTAAATACAATGGCTCATTTGAACAGTTTTACTATCGGGACATTGGTGGTGGGGCAATCGAAATCGACCCTCAATGGGTTGCGGAAAATATAGTAACCATAAAACTACCAGGGTTAAACCAATACGTACAGGTACATAAAAATGCCAAAGATAATTTTATCCAGGCTTTTACATATATCAAAAACGGCACTGCAATTATAAACGGCAGGCAGGTGCCGCTACTAAGCCTGATTAAGACCATGGATGGCACCTTTGTACCCAGGCACGTAAACTGGAATTCTGCTAAAGGCTTGAGCAACCATTCCTGGGGAATTGCTATAGATATTAATGCCGCCAATCACTTCCGGTATATTAACCCCAATCGGGAACCTGATGACCCCAATTACATACTATGGGTGAAAGCATTTAAGCCAGCTGGATTTAGCTGGGGTAATTCTTATGGTGATGCCATGCACTACGAGCTAGTAAAATAGAGCTATTAAGATAATATCTATGCTTAACCAAACACCAGATTGAAATTAACCGTGGAAATTCCCACGGTTTTTTGTCGTTTTTAAAGGATTTTTAGTAAAAATGCAAAATATAAATGTAATGGTGAAATTAAACAAGCATTTTGTAGAGGAGGAACAGTGGTGGGAGAAGATTCAGGTATAGATGCAGGGGACATTGATCCCCATGATGACATCACCGATATCAAGGAGTTTCAAGAAAATTTAAGCAGAACCAGGGGGCAATTAAAAGCCATTTTAGATAACTTGCCCTTTTTAGCCTGGCTTAAAGATAGAGAAGGACGCTATGTAGAAATAAATCGATTTTTTGAGGAAGCCTGTGGTTTACCCCGTGAGCAAATAATTGGTAAGATCGACCTGGATATATGGCCTTTGGAATTAGCTTTGGTATACATGGCCGACGACCAGGAGGTAATGACTGGCAAAAAACAAATTAACAAAGAAGAGCGGGTAGCGGATAAAACTGGAGGTATATGGTTTAATACTTTTAAAACTCCAGTATTTGACCAGGAGGGTAACATAATAGGAACTACAGGGATTTCCCGGGATATTACTGAGAGTACAAGATTAGAAAATGAGTTGATTGAACAGCGAACTTTCTTAAAATCACTTATTGATGCCATTCCTGACCTTATATTTTATAAAGATATAAATGGAGCCTACCTGGGCTGTAACCATGCCTTTGCTCATAAATTCATTGGTCAAACTGAAGAAGAGATTGTGGGCAGGACCGATTTAGACTTTATCAAGGATGTGGGACTGGCCCGCTTTTTTATGGAAAAAGACATAGAAATGCTGGCATCAGGCGAGAGCCGTATGAACGAAGAAACTATAACCCTGGCTGATAGTTCGATAATGGAAGTAGAGACGGTAAAAACACCTTTTTATAAAGGTGGAACAGTTGCCGGGATTATTGGAGTATCTCGGGATATTACCAAGCGTAAACTAGCTCAAAACCAGCTGCTGATAAAACAAAAAATGCTTTCCAATATTGTTGCTGCTACCAATGAACTATTAATTAATAGTGATTACTATGAAGCTATTGATAAATGTTTGGGTTTGCTGGGGGAGGCTACCGGGGTAGACCGGGTATATATGTTTGAAAACTATTATGAAGGCAATAAAGCTTATACCAACTACAAGATGGAATGGAACTCTGGACTCTTCCGGGCGGAGATTAATAATCCCAAGCTTCAGAACATTCCCTTCGATCAGGCTTCGGATTTTTTTGAACCTCTGCAAAAAGGTCAGACCATTAAAGGGCTGGTACGAAATTTTAATGATGGTTGGCTTAAAGAAACAATGATAGAGCAGGATATCTTATCAATATTAGTTTTGCCTGTTTTTATTGACGGAAATTTCTGGGGTTGTGTTGGATTTGATGAGTGCAAAGAGGAAAGAAACTGGACTGAAGACGAGTTTTCTATTTTAAAAGCTTTTAGTTATTCTATTGCTGAAGCCATTGAGCGCAGTCAAATGGAACAAAAACTAGCCCAGGCCAAAGAGATAGCTGAATCCGCTAATCACGCCAAATCCTTATTTGTAGCCAATATGTCCCATGAGATTCGTACTCCTATGAACGGCATATTGGGATTTCTAGAACTTCTAAGTAAAACTGAGCTTTCGGCTGAACAGCAGGACTATGTACAGGAGGCTCGTTCAGCCTCTGAAATCCTACTTTACCTTATTAACGATATCCTGGATTTCTCTAAAATAGAAGCAGGTAAACTAACCATGGAAGAAATATCCTTCCGAGTCAGAACGGTAGTAGAAGATGCTGTTTCCCTGCAGGCCCCAAAGGCCCGGGAAAAAGGCTTGGAGATGCATACGCTAATCAAGTCCAATGTACCGGAAGAGGTAATAGGAGACCCGGCGCGATTGGGTCAAATCTTAAATAATCTACTCAGTAATGCGGTAAAATTCACCCATACCGGCGAAATTCTAGTGATTGTAGAAATGGTAAAAGAGAATGCTGACCAGGTTGAAATTGGTTTTAAAGTTAGTGATAGTGGTATTGGCATTGCTCCAGAGGATATCGAAAAACTTTTTCAACCCTTTACCCAGGCGGATGCTTCTACTACCAGAAAATATGGGGGTACTGGTTTGGGCCTGGCCATTTCTTATGAACTGGTGCGCTTAATGGGAGGAACCATGCAGGTTAAAAGCAAACTAGGCCTGGGATCAGAATTTCATTTCACTGCTTGCTTTAAACCAGGTCTACGCAAAGATACTTCACCTTATAAACATGCAGAGCTTACAGGTGCCCGGGTACTAATTGTAGATGATAATAGCAGTAACCGCAAAATCATACGGACTTACCTGGAAGAGGCGCAATGCCTGGTGGAGGAAAGCGATAATGCCGAAAAAGCAGTTGGCATCCTTTTATCCTCGGTGGCTTTACAGCCTTTTGATGTAGTAATAGTAGACTTTCAAATGCCAGGTATGAATGGCTATGAGTTGGCAACGGCCCTTAAAGCCATGCCTTCCACCCGGGATATACATTTGATTATGCTTACTTCGGCAGCCCAGAAGGGGGATGCTAACCGGGCTAAAGAATATGGCTTTAGCGGCTATCTGACTAAACCGGTTAAAAGAGATGATTTGCTTAAATGTGTCTCCATAGTCCTAGGTCTAAGGGCGGAAAACTCACCGGGTGATTTAATTGTTACCCGCTACACAGTTAAGGAAAACCCGATTCCCGCTCGGCCCAAATTACTTCTGGTCGAAGATAATGAAATGAACCAAAAAATCATTGTTAAAATGCTGGAAAAGCGAGGTATGTACTGTGACGTTGCCTGTAGCGGGGTAGAAGCCTTAAAAACCCTGCAGGAGAAAAAATATGACCTGGTTTTTATGGATTGTCAGATGCCGGAGATGGACGGTTATGAAGCTACTGCCAGGATTAGACAATTAGAAGGGGAAGAACGTCACACTATCATTGTTGCCATGACTGCTAACGCCATGGAGGGAGATCGGGAGAAATATTTGCAGGCAGGAATGGACGATTACATCAGTAAACCAGTTGATTTCCAGTTACTATTTAATATTATTGATCAGTACACTGCCGGACAGCAAGAATCTATTAGTGAGGCCGCAGCCATGCTGGAAGAAAGCTTAAGTAGCTTTATGGCTGAGACCGGGTTATCTAAGAGAGATAGTCGAGAACTTTATGATAAATTATGGTCAACCTTACCGGGGGTATTGGAAGAACTGCAAAAGGCTCTGGATAGTACTGATTTTAAAAAGGTCCGTAACCTGGCCCACCAGTTAAAAGGTTCTTCCAGTACCCTGCGTATTCAAAAGCTTTACGAACTATTTCTTGAATTAGAGCAGAAAGCGACTGTGGGAGAAAAAGCAGCATGTGTTGACACCCTGCAATTAATCCACCGTCTGGTCAAGAGCTAAAGGATTCCCGGGGCAAAGAATATAATGAAAGGTGTAAATATGCGAGTATTAGTTGCTGATGATGATATAATTTCCCGGGCTGTAGTAAAGGCCCTATTATTGAAATGGGGTTATGAGGTGCTGGAAGCAGGAGACGGAAATCAGGCCTGGGACATCCTTAAAGAAAAGGATTCGCCTCACCTGGTCCTGCTGGACTGGGTGATGCCAGGGATAAATGGATTAGAATTGTGCCGGCGTTTGCGTCAATCGGGTGATAATACCTATCACTACATTATTTTGCTTACCGGCCGGGATAGTAAGGAAGATATTATTGGGGGGCTTAATGCCGGGGCTGATGATTATATTACCAAGCCTTTTATGCCCAAGGAATTAGAAGTGCGCCTACGGGTAGGACGGCGTATCCTGGACTTGCAGCAGTCACTAAATGATGCGCTGGAGGTACAACGCCACCAGGCTCAACATGACCGGCTTACCGGAATATTCAACCATGTTGAGATACTTAATATACTGGAAAAAGAACTGGACCGGGCAAGACGGCAAAATGGCAACCTGGCTGTCATTATGGGAGACCTGGACCATTTTAAGAAGGTAAATGATACTTATGGGCATGTGGCTGGAGACGCCGTACTGGTAGAAGTTGCAGCCCGGATGAAAAACAATATTCGCCTATATGATTCCGGCGGTCGTTACGGCGGCGAGGAGTTTTTGCTGGTCCTTCCCGGCTGCAATGCCGAGGAAACCATGACCATAGCCTATCGCATCCTGAAAAGTATCAGCAAAGAGCCGGTGATGTTTAATAATACTCCCATTACAGTGACTATTAGCCTGGGTGTAGCAGTAAACCGGGCAGGAGAAAAAACCACGACTACCGAGTTAGTTCAGTTAGCCGATGCCGCCCTTTACCAGGCTAAACAAAGTGGTCGCAACCGGGTGGAGTTAACTCCCCATTTTTCATCACCATCATCCGATCTGCCATAGCCACTGTTTCCAGGTCATGCTCCACTGCGATGATGGTTTTTCCCTGCTGCCGCAGTTTTTCCAAAGCATCGGCTACCTTCTTTTTACCGCTATAATCAAGTTGCGACATAACCTCATCCAGTACTAATATCGGTGGATCCAGAGCCAAAACTGCAGCCAGAGCTACTAGATGTTTCTCACCACCAGACAGCTGATAGGGATTAGCTTCCCTTAAGGATTCAATTCCCAGCAAACTAATTACTTCATCTACCCGTTCCCGAATAAGCTCCCGAGGCAAGCACATATTTTCCGGAGCAAAAGCAATTTCATCTTCCACTGTGGGAGAAAAAAGCTGAGTATCAGGGTCCTGAAAAACTAATCCCACTTCTTGAGCCAATGAAGCTACGGTAAATTCTCTGGTGTCTTTACCATTTACTAAAATTCTACCCTCCATGACCCCACCCCAAGAATGTGGAATAATCCCGTTCAGACAGTAACAAAGGGTACTCTTACCGCAGCCGCTTAAACCCATCAACGCCACGATTTCCCCCGGTACTACCTCGAAACTTAGATTTTTTAACACCACCGATCCCGCCGGCTGATATTTATAAGTTAAGTTCTCCACTACTATCGCTTTTACCAGTTCATTTCACCTCGAAAATAATTAAGCTGCTATAAATAGGTCTGGGGACTCGGACTATTTAGATAATTTCTGTCTGTTTATCATCTAATTCCAGCAGATAGCGTACTACTCTAAAGGACGGAACCCAGCCGGCCCTTGTTGTCGTGAATTATTTAAAAAATCCTTTGCCACCTCAACCTTGCCGAAAGTTTCTTTGAAGAATCTATTATGGGGATTTTGGATTTTCATTTCATCACTTGCTTTCCTGTAAATATTATACTATAAAGGTCAGGTGACGCGACTGTTATTCTTAATAAGTTTATGGCAGCGGCGTTCCCAATTATCTCCAGGTAACTACTTGCCCGAATCTTAATTCTAAAGTATATTTAATCTAATGTAATGTAATACATCAGGAGGATTCGTATATGCCCCCGAAAATAAATGGTTGTTATATTCCCCCTGATCGGGTTCGGCATTTTGCTAAACGCGCTCTTCCAGAAGAAGTATACGAAGTGCTGGAAAATGAAGACGATCCAGCTTTATGGATTCGTACTAAAGCGCTGGGGAATTCACCTGCTTATCTTGTTTACGGGCGAACATTGGCTGGTAGGTTTCTTATAATTCCAGGTATTGTCTTACTGGAACCTCCACTAAAAAACCTGTTTATGCCGGTTACGGTCAGGGAAATGACTCGGACAGAGCGACAATATTACTTGCGCCAAAATAGATAGGAGTGAATTATTGATGAGCCAGAAAGAACCGCCTTCCTTTAAAAATATAGAAGAAATGGCTGAATTTTGGGATGAACACGATACTACTGAATACAATTTAGGTGAACCGGAGGCCGTGATTTATCAGCCCCGGAGTGTAGTCATGACTGTAAGATTCGATCCGGGTGATATGCTTACTATTTCCCGTCAGGCCCGGCGCTTAGGCTTGGATAAATCCAGTTTTATCCGCATGGCAGTAAAGCAGTATCTCCAGAATCTATAAATTACAGCAAAATAAATATTTCTTGCTGCACAGCAGCTATCACCTGCGTAAAGATGAAGAGATTAACTGAGCTACTAATAGAGCCATTGGGAATGCTGGGCAATTGTGGAACAACACCAGGGAAGAATTTATGCCCAGAGCAATCCCAGTAAGTCCGGGGACTCGGACCATTTAGATAGGTTTATTTTAATTATAGCATTGCAGTTAACTGGTACAACTAGCTATTGCAAACTATATATTCAAACTCTCTCCATTGTTATGAC
>DUMX01000263.1 GCA_012839665.1 Gelria sp. | reverse complement strand
TTTTTATTTTAATACTCCGTTGCTCTGTTTTTTTAAATGGCGGAGAGAGTGGGATTCGAACCCACGGAGCCGCTACAAACGGCTCACACGATTTCGAGTCGTGCGTAGCGGCTCCGTGGGTTCGAATCCCACTCTCTCCGCCATTTAAAAAAACAGAGTTCTGTTTCCTAAGGCAGAGCTTTTTATTTTAATACTCCGTTGCTTAATTCATGAGAATGCTTGCGGGAAAGCGGTTTATAAGGTAAAATATAAAAGCTGTCAGCTTGAATCATTGTCAATAACAAGCTGACCAACTGAAAAAGCAAATATGGAGAGGTGGCTGAGCTTGGCTGAAGGCGCTCGATTGGAAATCGAGTAGGCGGGCTAAAACCTGCCTCGCGGGTTCAAATCCCGCCCTCTCCGCCATTAAAGAATTACCAAGGGGTTTCAGGCTTTACCGTGGATATCACGCGGTATCCTCATAAGGCAATAACCTCGTCTTTAATAAAATGCAGTCTAACTATACTGGGTGTCTGGTCTTCATCAAAGTGGCAGCGGATGGCATCTTTTATTTCTTCTCTAATGGTATCCAGCGTATCACTTTCGGTGAAGATGGAATGGCCCAGGGTCCTTGCTATATAGCCACCCTCTGGAGCTTCTTCAACCAGGAAAATAATCTCCTTATCCATTAGTTCACCTTCTTCTTGCACAATTATATTCAATTATACCACTAAAGTGTTTTAGAGATTCTTGTTTCTAAACCTAAGGCAGAGCGAAAAGTGTTGACAGCAAAATAACAGGTTAGTATAATAGATGCCATATATAAAATTACGATGACAGGGAATAGTAAGCTGATTCTCGGGTTACAGAGAACCGCCGTTTGGTGTAAGGCGGTCGAAGAGGTGAGCAGAACTCGCCCTGGAGTTGCCGACTGAAATCATTTTAGAAAGTAGGCTCGGACGGGACTTCCGCCGTTAAAAGGAGGGGGATATCGGGCTCTTATCTTATCGCCCCGTATCCTGATAGAGTGAACGGTATTTGCCGTTAAATTGAGTGGTACCGCGGAGTTAATCCCTTCGTCTCAGAGTTCTGAGCGAAGGGTTATTTTTTTATCTATAGAAAGAATGGGGGAACAAAATGTTAGAACTACGAATCAACGGTTTTGGCGGGCAGGGTTCCGTTACCCTGGCGCACTTGTTAGCACAGGCGGCGTTGGAAAACGGCGAGCAGGGACAGGCTTTGCCTTTCTTCGGGGTAGAACGCCGTGGAGCGCCGGTGCGGGCAGCAGTGCGCATGTCTCCCACCACTATCCACGCCCATAGTCAATGCGAACTGCCGGATTATGTGGTAGTGATGAGCGAAAAACTTATCGAAGAGGCGGTCAGCGAAGGCATTACTGCGACCGGCACCGTAATCATCAATGCGCCCCACGCCGTAGCCGTGGGGAAGCATCCTACCTGGCAGGTGGACGCCGAAGCTATTGCCCGTGAAGCAGGGTTATTTTCGGCTGATGGGCTCTTTATCAATATTCCGCTGTTTGGTGCGGTGTGCCGGGTGCTAAACATCCCGCAAAAGGTTATGGAGCAAACTATTCTGAATAAATGGCCGGGTAGTAACGGCGAGCTTAACCTGGGGGCCGCAAGAAGGGCCTATAATACAGTAACGCAGGTTGAGGATAGTGGATTTAATATGAAAGTAGGGTGCTGGTAGCAGACGGTATGCGAATCAGTTTTAGCCATAACAAATCTGCGTTAACCGGTGCCTAATTATTCATTCGAATGCATTTTTATAACTTTTTGGGAGCTATATTTGGATTAGCGAAAGGAATGGAAACAAATGAAAGCAGTTACGAAAGCCTATCGGCCTATTTCCTGGCCGATGAAGGGAGCCGGTGGTGATACCGGTACCTGGCGAACCCATCGTCCGGTGGTTGACATTCAGAAATGTACCAAATGCCAAATTTGCTGGATATATTGTCCGGAAGCGGTCATTGACCGTGAGGAAAGTATTGTTGATTATCGCTATTGCAAGGGCTGCGGCGTGTGCGCTGCAGAATGCCCTACGGGCGCAATCAGCATGGTAAAGGAGGAGTAGCAGTATGAAAGCAGCACAAGTTACAATGGAGACAGGTGCCCATGCCGCCGCCTTGGCCGTAAAAAGCGCGCGGGTGGATGTTGTACCTGGATACCCTATCACTCCCCAAACCAGCATTATGGAAGCGGTGGCGGAGATGGTCGAAAATGGCGAACTGCATGCCCGCTTCATTCCGGTGGAAGGTGAACATAGCGCTATGGCCGCTGCCGTGGCTGCATCGGCTGCTGGTGCCCGCGTTTTTACTGCCACTTCAGCTAACGGCTTGCTATATATGCACGAAGTTTTACATATGGCTTCCGGTGGACGTTTGCCGGTAGTAATGTGTAACGTTAACCGCGGTATATTTGCCCCCTGGACCTTGTGGGCCGACCATCAGGATTCAATGGCGCAACGAGATACCGGCTGGATTCAATATCACTGCTCCTCCAATCAGGAGGTGTTCAATACCATTTTGCAGGCTTTCCGTGTGGCCGAACAGATTAATATCCCGGTGATGGTCAATTTTGATGGCTTTACTATTTCTCATTGTCTGATGCCCCTCACCGTACCGCCACAGGAGGAGATTGACCGTTTCCTGCCCCCGCATGAACCGGAGTGGCGGTTGGATCCGGCTCATCCCTCTTCTTTTAGTAATGTGACCAACGCGCCTGAATATGCACCTTTCCGCCAGATGCTATCAGACGATATTATGGCTGCTATACCACTGGTAAAGCAGGCGGCGCAGGAGTATAAGGATATTACCGGCATGTGGGATGGCGATACCATCGACACCTATCGGCTGGAAGATGCGGAAGTGGTAGCTTTTGCGGTCAATAGTATGGCAGCAGAATTAAGACTTTCCGTTGATATCCTGCGCGAGCAGGGCATCAAAGCTGGTCTGCTGCGGCCGCGCTTGTATCTGCCCTTTCCGGCTGAGGATATCATCAACGCACTTCCGCAAAATGCGCAGGTAATGGTACTGGATCGCAACTATAACTTCGGCCACCCGGGTGGCATTCTGGCTGCGGAGCTAAAAAGCGTACTCTTTGGTAGACGCAACGATATCACGGTTAAAAATCGGGTAATGGGCATTGGCGGCATCGATCTGACGCGCCGCTTCATGGCTGATGAGATTCGGGCCATGATGGACGACTAAGAAGCATAGACCATGAAAGGAACGAATGAGATATGACTACCAGTATTAAACAGTTACCAGATATTGAGCAGGTTTTAAGTGGCAATGGGGCCTGTGGCGGTTGCCCCGCCACCATGGGCTTACGTGTCGTGGGCAAGGCTCTGGGTTCAAACGCTATTATGCTCTTGACCCCTTCCTGTGCGGTAGCCAGCATGGGCATGACCCCCAAGTTGGGTTACAACTGGCCTTGCATCAATATTTGTTTTGCCAGCGCGGGCTCTTCAGCTTCTGGCATTACCCACGCGGTTGAAATAATGCAGGAAAAGGGGCGCCTACAAGGCGAGTTGCCCACCGTATTCACCTGGACGGGCGATGGTGGCACCTATGACATTGGCTTCCAGGCGCTTTCCGCTGCCGCCGAGCGCAACGATAATATCATTCACTTTTGCTATAACAACGAAGCCTATAGTAACACCGGCGTGCAGCGTAGCGGTGCTACCCCACGCGGTTGCTTCACCACCACCACCCCTACCGGCAAGCGCCAGCCCAAGAAAAATCTAGCCCTGTTGATGCTGGAACACAATATTCCCTACGTGGCTACTGCCAACGTAGCTTACCCCGGTGACCTGTACGATAAGGTGGTAAAAGCTAAAAACACCCCGGGTACGAAATACATCGAAATTCTGGCTCCTTGCTATTTAGGCTGGCAGTTCGATATGTCTGAAACCGTGCAGATGAGCCGTGCGGCTGTACGCTGCGGTGCCTGGCTGTTATGGGAAGCGGAAAATGGTAAGATCAATTTTAATAACCCCAGCGCCCGTATCATCAGCGGCAAAAAAGCGGCTGAACCAGTGGATGAATACTTGATGAATCAAGGTCGCTTCAACCGCTTGCTTAAAGGTCCTGACGCTACCCAGCGCATCGCTGAAATTCAAGGCGACATCGATCGCGAGATTGCTTTTATGCGGGAACGGGCGAAGATAACGGTTTAATTTTCATGATGTTAATATCTGCTTGCCATCAGTCTGTTCAGCGGTATGCCGGCAATGGATACAGTCTAATTCAGCACCTATTATTAATTAAAAACGCACAAGGAGTGAGCAGCTTGTCTTACGCTGATGAATATCGTTCTAAATTAGTCAGTGCCGAAGAAGCCGTAAAGGTCGTTAAAAGCGGAGATTGGCTTGATTGGGGTCAAATTCTATCCAATCCCTATGCACTGGATACAGCATTGGCTACCCGTAAGGATGAGCTTGATGATATCAAGATACGTCTGGTTATGAGTGCAAAAGTGCACGAAATCTGGAAAGTTGATCCTGAGGGCGAAACCTTCCATATGAACAATTGGCATTTTAGCGGAGCTGATAGAGTCCAGCATGACAAGGGAAATGCCTATCATATTCCTAATCTTTACCGTAATAATCCCCTCTTCTATAGAAAGAGTCTATATGACGACGTTGACGTAGCAATGTTTAGAGTTCCACCGATGAATAAACACGGCTATTTTAATTTTAGTTGCAGCGTAGCCGTCCTACGTGCTATATGTGATGTAGCCAAAAAGATCATAGTAGAAGTATGTCCGGGGTTACCCTGGGCCTGCGGTGGGCGTGAAGAATTATTACATATCTCTGAGGTGGATTACATTGTGGAAGCTGATTCGCCGGTAGTGGAAATACCAGCCCCTCCAGCAACTGCAACCGATAAAAAAATAGCTGAACATGTGATGAAAGAGATGGTCGATGGGGCTTGTCTACAGTTGGGAATTGGTGGGATGCCCAATGTTGTGGGTACGCTACTGGCCGAATCTGATCTCAAAGATATAGGCTGTCATTCCGAAATGCTATGTGATGCCTTTTTTCATTTGTTTGAAGCGGGAAAATTAACTAATAAGTGCAAGTCCATCGATACAGGCAAGACGACTTACGCCTTTGCCGTAGGAAGTCAATATCTCTATGATTGGATAGACAATAATCCCAGCTTGGCTGCCTATCCTACTACCTATACCAACGACCCCCATATTATTGCTATGAATGATAATGTCGTGTCCATAAACAGCTGTATAGAGGTTGATTTATACGGGCAAATTTCTTCAGAGTCGTCGGGTAATCGTCATATTAGCGGCACGGGAGGGCAATTGGATTTTGTTACCGGTGCTTATAGTTCCAGAGGCGGCAAAGCCATCATTTGCTGTAGTTCCAGCTACCAGGATAAAGAGGGCAACCTGCAGTCGCGGGTTGTGCCCATGCTTCCCCAGGGATCAATAGTTAGTGTTCCCCGTACCCAGGCGCACATTATCATCACCGAATACGGCAAATGCGACCTGGCCGGTCGCAGCACCTGGGAGCGGGCAGAGCAAATTATCAACATTGCCCATCCTGACCTCCGGGATGGACTAATCAAGGAAGCCCAGGAAATGAAAATTTGGAGAAAGAGCAATAAGATATAGCCCAGTTTGTTTTGGATTATGTTACCTATCCACTTTTCATGGATCAAATACAGATTACCAGAGGAAAAATTAATGAGAATAAGGCATTGACAAAAAACGGTTAAGTGGTATATTTATTTATAATTAAATATTTTAAAAGCATTGACGGAGAGAGTAGGTTTCAGCCAAACGTTTTAGCGAACCGGGGACGGTGCAAGCCCGGTACCAGTAGTCTGAACCCGAAAATCACTCCTGAGCTGCGGACCGAACGAGTAATCCAGTAGGCTCCGACGGGTTTCCCCCGTCACCGGGAACGCATATGATGGTATGTCGTTTTAATGGGTGGTATAACGAATGTCTTTCAGGCTTTCGTCCCTTTGCGGGACGAAAGCCTTTTTTATTAATATCAATAATCATAAGGACTGGAGGAAAAGAAATGGTAACCAATGACATGGTAGAAATTCGCTGGCATGGCCGAGGCGGACAGGGAGCCAAGATGGCCTGTATGCTGCTGGCGGATGTGGCTGGTTTAGAAGGAAAATTCGTGCAGGGATTCCCGGAGTATGGACCGGAACGTATGGGGGCCCCGATTACGGCTTATAATCGCATTAGTGAAAAACGGTGTACTATTCATTCCAACATATACTATCCCGACTATGTGGTGGTGGTAGATGAAAGCTTGCTGGACAGCGTCGACGTTACCGGAGGGCTGAAAGAGGACGGCGCGATAATCATTAACACACCCTACTCGCCTCAGGAGATGCGTATCCGGCTGCCGGGATGGACCGGAAAAGTGTGTACTGTAGATGCCCGCCGCATTTCGGAAGAGATTCTGGGCAGCAACTTCCCCAATATTCCTATGTTGGGCGCAGTGGTCCAGGTAAGTGGCGTATTGGATACCGAGCGTTTTTTAGCGGATATAGAAGAATCTTTTGAAAATAAATTTGCATCCAGACCCCAGCTTATTCAGGGGAACATGGCGACCCTGAAAAAATCCCTGGAGGAGGTGCAGATTGGATGATTTATGCCAAGGATATCAACGAAAATACTCCCTGGCAGGATTTGACCCCGGGCGGGGAGATCTACGAACCGGGGACTGCACGGCTCTTTAATACTGGTAGCTGGAGGACCAACACGCCTGTTTTTCACGAGGAAGCATGTAAACACTGTATGTTGTGTGTTCCCTTCTGCCCGGACAGCGCGATTCCAGTGAAGGACGGGAAACGTTTGGACTTCGATTATATGTACTGCAAGGGCTGTGGTATCTGTAAGGAGGTTTGTCCCTTTCCGGCGATTACCATGGTGACTGGAGGTGTGGTCAAATGAGCCACCGTCTTTCCGGCAACGAGGCTATAGCTTATGCCATGAAACAGATAGACCCTGATGTCATGGGAGCGTTCCCTATCACTCCCTCTACCGAAATTCCTGAATACTTCGCTCAATATGTGGCCAACGGCGAGGTAAACACTGAATACGTAGCTGTGGAATCTGAGCACAGTTCCATGTCGGTGTGCATTGCGGCGCAAGCTGCAGGAGCCCGAGCCGTTTGTGCTACTTCATCCTGCGGGTTGGCCTTGATGTATGAGCTTTTATACGTAGCGGCATCATGCCGTTTACCTATTTCCCTGGTCTGCGTCAACCGGGCTCTTTCAGGGCCTATCAACATAAATCACGACTACTCTGACTCTATGGGAGGTCGTGATAGCGGCTGGATTCAAATTTATGCCGAAAATAATCAGGAGGCCTACGATAATTTTATTATGGCCATGCCCATCGGCGAACACCCGAACGTACGCTTACCGGTGATGACCTGTATGGACGGCTTCATTACCAGCCATGCGGTAGAGAATATAGAGCTTTTGGAAACGGATGTTGTACGCCGTTTTATCGGGGAATACAACCCGGAACACTATTTGCTGAAAAAAGAAAACCCGCTGGCGGTAGGACCGTACGACTTGAGTCCCTATTACATGGAACACAAGGTTATGCAGGCGGAGGCAATGAAGGCGGCCAAGGTGCGCATATTGGAGGTAGCCGCAAAATTTGAAAAGATTTCCGGCCGGTGCTATGGCTTATTTGAAGAATATAGGATGGAGGATGCAGAGCTGGCTCTGGTCCTGATGGGGTCTACTGCCGGAACTGCCAAAGCTGCTGTCGACAAACTGCGTGAGGATGGAGTAAAGGCCGGGCTGGTAAAAACAAGGGTATTCCGTCCTTTCCCCGGACAGGAACTGGCCCGGGCTTTGGCAGGCACCAGGGCCGTAGCCGTCATGGATAAGTCCGAGGGCTTTTCGGCCAACGGAGGGCCTTTATTTGCCGAGACCCGCAGTGCTTTATATGATCTGAAGGAACGTCCGTATTTGATTGATATCGTTTACGGCCTGGGCGGGCGTGATGTGAAGGTCGAGGACATTGAAAAAGTGTTCGGCCGGCTGGCGGATATTGCTGTGACCGGCGAGATTGGCCCGTTATATACCCATATGGGGCAGAGGTCAAAAGGAGGAGACAGATGAGTACGGTATATAATCTGAAACGAGAAGTAGAAAAGCCGGTACGTCTCACCGGGGGACATCGACTCTGCGCCGGTTGTGGCGCTGGGGTGGTTGTGGCCGGGGTTCTGCGGGCTCTGCATAAAGAGGACCGGGCAGTGGTGGTTAATGCCACCAGTTGTCTACAGGTCTCCACTTTTATGTATCCTTACACTGCCTATGTGGACAGCTATATTCATTCTGCTTTTGAAAATTCCGCGGCTACCTGTGCCGGAGTGGAAGCAGCCTATAATGCTCTGCAACGACGGGGTAAGGTGGAAGGAAACGTCAAGTTCATTACTTTTGCAGGTGACGGCGGCACCTATGATATAGGGTTTCAATCCCTGTCAGGTGCCATGGAACGCGGTCATGACATGGTCTACGTCTGTTATGACAACGAGGCTTACATGAATACCGGAATTCAGCGTTCATCTTCAACGCCTCGATTTGCTCGTACCACTACCTCGCCGGTAGGTTCTGTTCAGCCAGGCAAGAAACAGAATAAAAAGGATTTGACGGAGATTTTAGTTGCTCACCATATCCCTTATGTTGCTCAGACGGCCCCTTTAGGAAACTTCAGGGATTTACACATCAAATCTTATAATGCCATTTATACTAAAGGCCCTTGCTTTTTGAATGTATTGGCCCCCTGTCCTCGCGGATGGGATTACCCCATGGCCCGGCTTGCGGAGATAATTCAGCTGGCGGTGGATACCTGCGTCTGGCCCCTTTACGAAGTAGAGGAAGGAGTATGGCGTCTGACCTATATACCGAAGAAAAAGCTGCCGGTGGAAGATTTTCTTCGCCCGCAGGGCAGGTTCCGCCATATGTTCCAGAAAGGCAATGAGTGGATGATTGAAGAAGCGCAAAGATATGTAGATGAAAAATGGGAACGATTGCTGGAGCGCACCGGCGCTTAAACTTAAGCTAAGACTGGGAGTAAACCTAAAAAACATGGTATGATAAATTTTAATAAGGGAGGTTTTGCCTGTGGAACAGACCATGTTTACCAATGAGGTTATTTTATCCTGGCTTCAGTATTTTTCCCAGAACGTTGATATCAACCTGGCAAAAGTGAAGATGCTGGACATTACCGGGAAGAATAAGAACCTGATTCCGACTGTTATGAGCAATCGGGCCGTACTGGTCTTTATAGACGCCGGCCATCCGGACATCTTCTACGATATGTGGAATGCGGAACTGGGGGACTGTGATATCTGGTACAATGAGGGCTCAGATCCATCCGGCGAAATTAAGCACGACAAGCTCTCAGACATGATCAACCGCGGTATTAATGCCTCTGCCGCTATGTTGATTTTGAATCCCAATGCGGCCACGAATTATAAGATAGGCATAGAAAATAGCCGTTTCACCTGTGGTTCGGTTCAGTATGTGTGCCGGGAGGTTCGGGCTATTATAATGAGCAAGCTCAATCTGAGGGACCAGGATAATATATGTATAATCTCGGGCGAGAGCATCGCAGTGGAGGCTGCTATGATTGCTGCCGAGGGCAGTGTCATAGCGGTGGAATATGATCCTCGGGATCGGAAAACCATGAAAGAGAATGCCCAGAAATTTGGCCTGAAAAACGTGATAATCGTTGAGTCCCTGGAAGGTAATATCCTGGATAAGCTACCGGTGCCGGATCTGGCGTTTATAGTGGCTTCTCCCCGGATTGACAGTGAAATAAAAAGCCTTTTAGCCATTAATCCCCTGATGGATTTTGTTATCTACACCCTGGACTTCGAAATTCTTATGTCTATTCCTACTTTGTTTCAGGAAAATGGCCTGGAGCGCACTGAAACTATCCATGTAGCGGTATCGCGAGTTAACAGCAAAAAAATGGTGGAACCATTTCCAGCTCCCTGGCTAATCTCGGGCCGGAGGGTTAAAGGGTAATAATATGTTAATGCCACGGCGGCTAAATATAGCTGTGCAAACCCGGTAATATTAAACTTACTCCAAAAAGGGTAATAAGAACCAGCCCAAAGCCTATGAGTACCATAACGGCGCTCCTGCGACCTTTCCAATTGTAGGTATGGCGAGCATGAAGGTAGGCGGCATAGACCAACCAGGTTACCAGTGACCAGGTTTCTTTTGGATCCCAGGTCCACCAGTTACCCCAGACCTGTTCTGCCCAGATAGCTCCGGTGATGATGACCAGGCTTAAAAAGATAAAACCCAGGACTACCAGACGGTAAATTAATTGGTCTAAAGGCCTGAGCTCGATGACGGTAGCCCTGTTTTCCTGAAACATATATACTCCGGCCAGGCAAAAGGAAACTGCAAATGAGCCGTAGGCAATTATAGCGGTGAAGACATGTATATGAAGCCAGTTGCTCTGTAGAGCCGGCATTAAGGGACGGGCCTCTGTGGGTAGAAAACTGGCAGCTAACAAGAGCCCGACTACCAGGATATTTGACAAAAGGTCAAAAATCGGGGAATAAAACCTCCGCCTGGTAATAACAAAAAAACAGAGAATTGCCCAGGTGAAAGCTAGTACAAACTCATACAAACTGGCAAAGGGCAACCGCCCAGTTTCCACTATTCGTGCTATGATGGCAATAGTCAAAAATAAAAGGGCCAGTCTGATAATCCACTTAATAAGTTTTTGTAAGCCTTCTGTGGACCACCAGAGAGAATATAGACTAATCATAATTCCTATCAGAAACAAAGCAAAGCAGATATTAAGCAGATGATTCTCCATTATTAAGCAGCCTTTCTTATATAAAGATTCCTGTAACGGATTAGTAGACCCAGAGAGAGTAGAGCAAATCCGGTGAAGACCAGGTTTACCCCAGGGTCTTCTTTCAGGGTAAGGCCAGTGTAGGGAACAAAGCCCTGAAAAATAATGTTATATTCTCCCAGGGTCCATGATTCCCCCGGGGCCAGAACCACCATATCTATAATTTGCCCTTCCCTTAATAGTGTAGCCAGCATTCGGGGATTATGGGGGTAGGGGCTTTTGGTCCGTAGCCCTGTACCATCTTCTTGATAATCCGGAATAAACACCGCTTTAATTTCCAGGCTGCCCCGGCCAGGTAGCGGTATAGCTATCCCGTTTTGCAAAGACAGTCTCTGTTTATTTTCGCCTTTGGCAACATCGGCTTGCATAGACCAACCCCAGGAAGTTTGGTAAATTTTAAGATTAGCCGCTTTTAATGGGTAGTTCACAGAAATATTCTCTTCATAGCAGCGGCCTTTATAATCTTGTAAAGATATCTGGGAATAATATTGCCGGGGACTATGGTCAGGATAGTAGTCAATATTAAATTTTTTTACCTCAAGGTACCCTTCTTTTAAGCCATAATCCCTTAAGAAAGCGGATTCACCCTGATTAATTTCCAGGTAAGCCTGTTTCGCATAGCCTAAAGACCAGGCAGCTCCTACAATAATAACTGCCATACCCAGGTGCAGTAGCGATGAACCCACACCGGTTAAGCTACGAGCCTGGCTCAAACGCTTGTAACCGCATAATAACAGACTGAGACAAAGAAGACCTAGCAAGACCTGGTACCACCAAACTTGATAGAGATGATCCAGCCCCAGCAGGGTAATAAAAGTGCCCGAGTATTGACCGTAGTGCTGTGTGTAGAAACTGCTCTTCTCACCTTGAGGGATAACGGTTCCGACAGCACTTAGCAAAGCAATGAAGATTAAGAGGTAGATGGCGGTTTGCATAGAAGTTAAGGTCGGGAAGATACCCCTAACCTGATGCTTTTTATTCAAAAACATACCTCCTACCTGCCCCGGGGCAGGTTACTATTAGTTTGCGCCCCTGGCTTCCCGGGCCAACCGGGTAGATTTATGAGCATAATCAATGGATTTACTCAGATTAGTTAAAGCCTCGGTGGGGTTATGAAAGCCGTAGCCGTTAGTTACTACAACATAATCCAAATACCATTGAGCTTTACGGTGTAAATCCATGGCTTGCTGCAATTTATCCTGGTTGGCTCCCGCGGTTTCACGGCTAATCTTTAACTCTTTAATCGCCTCTAACACTGTTTCCCCGGCTAAATCCTGAGTTTCCTTACATTGTTTTTGAATACCCTGGACTTGTCCCTGCAGCCAATCTACACCGTTACGGTGGCAGGTAGTACAGCTCTGCTCAATTCGATTCAAAGGGCTACTCCATTCATGGGAGCTTATTTTAACATTTCCTACCCGGGTATAGGGCATATGGCAATCGGCACAGGCCAGACCAGCGCTTTCATGGGTACTGCCTATAAACGTTTCGTATTCCGCATGGCGGGGTTTAACTAGCCCACTGCCGGCTATAGGATGTACATTTTCCGTAAACCCCTTTTCATCATAGTAGGCTAGAATTTCATCTGCCTTTACCCCTTTATCCCAGGGGAAGGTAATTTTCTTGCTATCGGGAAGGAAATAATAGGTGACATGGCATTGGGCACAAACCAGGGTACGCATTTCTTGGTTTGATATCTTACTAAGGTCACGCCCCTGTCTTTGCAAGGCTTCTATTAAAGCCGGGCGACTGATACGCAATTTCATAGTTTTAGGGTCATGACAATCCAGGCAACCAATAGGTTCAGTTAATTGCTGGTTAATTTCCTCAAAAGTCATGAGGTAGTATTTATCGCCGTATTTATTAATCAGTTCAGGGATTTGCGATGATTTGCAGGTGTTGCAGGCGGCTCCAGCTTTTTTACGGGCAGGGTCAATTGCTCGTATATCATCCAACGTATATACATGTCCTCGCGGCTCGTTATACTCGGCTGCGAAACCTGTTCCGGCGTACATAGTTTTTAAGTAAGGCTTGGTGTCAAAGTGAGAGGGATGGTCGCTGTTGTCGTAATTAGCCAGGTAACTGTCCCAGTGCCGGGGATAGAAGTTACCCCAGGCTTCAGAACGGGCTTCATTGGTGGCAATTTCCCCCATTGGGCCTTCGGCTGAATCCTGGTTGTGGCGGGTGAAAAAGAAAAACCCGGCCATGATTAATAATAGGGCTACCGGAATGGCCACCATAATAAACTGTTTGCTTCTGGCTGACATCAAACCCTCACTCTCCTTCAGGCTTATTTAGGATGAATAATCTCCCGATGACAATGGAAACAATGTTTTCCCCCGTTTTGACTGGTATCACCAATTTCTCGCATGATATCCCCATGACAGCGCAGGCAGTTATTCTGTACTACCCGTTTACTCATATCAGTAATTCGAATCTCTTCAGGAGTGGTGTTGGTAATAACCCGATATACATCTCTAGTTCCGGTATAGCTCGCATAAACACTGCCGGTCAGCAGCCCATGAGGATCATGACAGGCTCCGCAATTAGTTGCCTGCTGGTGGGGGGAATGCTGGTAAGTATCCACCTGCTCCTGCATAACGTGGCAACGTCCGCAGAAACTAGCTTCCTCCAGCCCTAACACTGGCAGGCGGGTTAATAACATAATTGCCAGACCAATCCCGGCCAGGAGCAGTATCCATTTAAGCGCCTTATTCATGAAAGCAAACCCACACTCCTTTACAGAATGCACCTGGTTATGTATAGATTACCATAAAAATTTGATAAATTTGAATTAAGAAATTAAAAATTCGTCAAATTTTTCATTCGAGTGCAATATTTTTATTTTCTGCAGTAGAATCGCGTTTGCATTTATGGCAAATTAAGACTGAACAACTGTATATTTTACAATAATAGTTGCATTCTTATATAATCAACAAAAAACAGTTAAGGAGTGACGACAATTAATAAACAGCCGAAAATTGGAGCTCATTTGCCCATTGGAAAGGGGTTAAAGCATACCGCTGATGAGGCTGTTGCTTTAGGATTGGAAGCCTTGCAGGTTTTTGTACGTAACCCGCGGGGGCGGGGGGCTCGTACCTTCACGGAAGCAGAAACAGATTATTTTAAGGATACGATTTTAACCTACAACATTGACCCGGTAGTAGTCCACATCCCCTATATCTGTAATCCGGCCGCTGCCAAAGATGATATATACGAATTTGCCCGCGAGGTGGTGGGGGAAGATTTGGAGCGCTGCAGCCTGATTGGAGCTGATTACTTAGTGTTACATCCGGGTTCCTATACTACTTCTTCGCGGGAACAGGGAATAGATAGGATGGCCGGGCTACTTAATGACGTACTTGATAACTACACCGGAAAGGTTACCGTTTGTTTGGAAACCATGGCCGGGCAGGGAACGGAAATTGGCCGGGATTTTTACGAGCTTAATACCATATTACAATTAATCAACAATCGGGACCGAATAGGAGTATGTCTGGATACCTGTCACGTTTTTGCTGCCGGTTATGATGTAAGCACCAAGGAGGGCATTGCCCGGACATTGGAGGAAATCGATATTACCTTTGGGCAGGATGCTATAAAATTCATTCACAGCAATGATAGTCAAAAGGAACTGGGTTCCAAACGTGACCGCCACGCCCATATCGGTGATGGTTTCATAGGGGAAGAGGGTTTCAAAAGATTGCTAAGGCATGATTTTTTTGGCACCTTGCCCTTTATCCTGGAAACCCCGTTTGCAGAAATTGATCGTGATATTGTAACTTTAAAGAGTCTCAGGGGTGGTTAAAATCCGATTTCTTGGCTTTCTATAAGCTGGTGGGATATTAGGATGAAATTTCCTCGGGGCTGGTTAATAGTTTGCAACTAATACAGAAAGAAAGCCATCCTTCATTAGATATACTTTGCAACTTGCCAATCTGGGAAAAAGATTGTACAATAAATAAGCTAATAAACGAATAAGATTTGCCGTGCTAGACGGGGAATTAGCGGTGCCTTGTAACCTGCAACCCGCTACAGCAGGGTCGAATTCCTGAGCCCAGGGTCTATCCTGTGAGGTCTGGCTTGAATAAGTGGCTAAGAAGTTTGGGTCCGGCGCAACAGGACATCTTGAACCGTGTCAGGTCCGGAAGGAAGCAGCACTAAGGGATTAATCCCGTGTGACGCAGGGTAGCCTGAATGGAGTTAACTGTTCAAGTAACGCTTGGAGGATATTCTCGAAGCCAGGTGCACGGCAATAATAATGAATTATAAAATAGACGCGGTTTCCGCGTCTATTTTATATGATTTATAGCAGGAAAGTCAGGATTGAATCAAGAAAACATATAGAGAGTCCTAATCGAAAGGAAGAGATATAATGGCTTATCTGGCTTTATACCGGGCCTGGCGTCCCCAGCGTTTTAAAGAGGTGGTAGGACAGGAGAAAACTGTGACTGCCTTGTATAACGCCATTAAAGAGGGGCGATTAACCCATGCCTATCTATTTTCCGGTCCCCGGGGAACTGGCAAAACCAGTATTGCTAAAATAATTGCCAAAGCCGTTAACTGTGAGAATATCGAAGAAGGAGAACCCTGTAATCAATGTTCCTCCTGTACCGATATTAACAACGGCAACTTCATGGATGTTATTGAAATAGATGCTGCCTCTAATCGAGGAATAGACGAGATTCGCGACCTGCGGGAAAAGGTACGGGTTTTACCTGCTCAAGGCAAGAAAAAGGTATATATAATAGATGAAGTTCACATGCTTACCACTGAAGCCTTCAATGCATTATTAAAAACCCTGGAAGAGCCTCCGGATTCAGTTATTTTCATTCTTGCTACCACTGAGCCCCAAAAAATACCGGATACTATACGTTCCCGTTGCCAGTCCTACAGTTTCCGCCGTCTGACCGGAACTGAAATTTTAGAAAGGCTGGAACAGGTAGCGGCAAGTGATAACATAGAGTTGGATAAAGAAGCGGGGCAGTTAATAGCCCGGCGGGCTAACGGTGGTCTGCGCGATGCCCTCAGCACCCTGGACCAGATTTATTCCTATAAAGGTAAAGTTATAAAAAAAGAAGATGTACTGGATGTGTTGGGACTAGTGGATGAACTTTTCCTGGCCCGTCTGTTGGAAAAGGTATTGGAACAGGATACAGCAGGAATAATTGAGATGCTGGCAACCGCTTTGGGTGAGGGCAAGGAAGCCCAGCAACTGGCCAGAGAAAGCGCACTCTATTTACGTGATTTGCTCTTATATACGGTAATGGGTGATAAAGCTGACTTTATAATAGTAACCGAAGCAGCCAGGCCGTTATTAGAGCAGCAAAAATCCCAAACCAATCAGGATCAGCTTTTAGAAGCTCTGCACCTGATGATGGATACGGCTGATAAACTAAGATTAAGTGAAGGAAATCGCTTTATTCTAGAAGTAGCATTCTTGCAAATGGCTCAGATATTTGATACCGAAGCCCCGGTAGTGCAACCAACCCGACCGCAGGCCCAAACCGTTCAGGTACAGGCTGGAAACAAGAGTGCGAGGCTGGATGCGCGCGAGGTATTATGGAATCGCCTGCTGGCCGGAGTAAAGGAAAAAAACATTCCCACCCACGCCTTGTTAGTCCCGGGCAAACTGTTGGGAGCACGCGATGACGTCCTTTATATAGGCTATAAAAAAGGCTACCGCTTCCACAAAGAACGCATGGAAGAAAAGGACAACCGCGAGTTGCTAGAAAACGTGGCCCGGGAGATTTTTAAGCGAAACGTGCAAATACAGTTTGTTTTCCTTGATGATGAACAATATAATGATATTATTGTAAAAAAAGCCATAGAGTACTTTGGCGAGGAAATCGTAGAAATAAAGGATTAGGAGGGCAACCAAATGAAATTTAACCCTGGTAGTCGTGGCTCCATGAATAAAATGATAAAACAAGCCAAGCAGGTACAGGAGCAAATTGTAAAAATGCAGGAAGAACTGCGGGAAAGAGAGATTGAAACCTCGGCTGGTGGTGGAGCTATTACAGTTAGGATAAATGGTAAACAAGAATTAGTAGCAATTAAAATTAGCCCCGAGGTAGTTGACCCGGAAGATATCGAAATGTTGGAAGACCTGGTTATGGCTGCAGTTAATGAGGGAGTTCGGCAATCCCAGGAAATGGTTTCTGAAGAAATGTCCAAAATCACCGGCGGCTTCAACATCCCCGGGTTGTAGGAGGACTCGAGATGAGACTGGCCCGGCCCCTGGAAAATCTTATAGACCAATTACTTAAACTGCCTACTATTGGACCCAAGACGGCCCAAAGATTAGCTTTGTATATATTAAAAATGCCGCCTGGAGAAGTTCGGCAACTAGCCCAGGCTATAATCGATGCCCAGGAAAAAGTTTTTCCCTGCTCCCGTTGCGGCTACTTGACTGATACCAATCCCTGTGCTATCTGCCTGGATGAGACCAGAGACAAAAATATTCTGTGCATAGCCGAGGAAGCTAGTGACATTATTGCTATAGAACGTACAGGATATAGGGGCAGGTATTATGTTTTAAATAGAAATTTTAACCTGATGGGGGACAACAGTTTGGAAGAATTAAATCTGGAACCCTTTATTGAACAGTTGGAGACAGGTGCTGTCAAAGAAGTAGTACTGGCTCTTAATCCGGATATTGAAGGGGAAGTCATCGCGCGCTATTTGGCTGGAATAGTAGCTAACCATGGAGTTAAAGCTACTCGTCTGGCCCACGGTTTACCAGTAGGAGGCGACATTGAGTTTGCTGATGAAATCACCCTGCGCCGAGCCCTGGAAGGACGTAAAGAAATATAACATAAAAACAAACCTCCTGGCATAGGATGGATAACACAGTAAAACATGCCAGGAGGTTTATTTATGGAAACATGGTCCAGGCTGTATAGCCGGTTAAAAGCTTGCTGTTTATTAGCTAAAAACCCGGTGGAAAAAACCGAGTTTTCAAATCAGGAATTATTGAAAGAGGCCCACCAGGAACTGATGTGTGCTTATAATATGTTTACCCGGGTAGCCGATGAAGAAATGGTAGATTGTGCTATCTATAGTATCAATGCTGCTGAGAAACGTTATAATTATCTTTTTAAAAAAACAAAGCAAGAGTATGGTTCGCCATCATATTCCCGGCAAAATTAGCGAAATGGGGTTAGGTAATGGAAATTTTAAATGTTATTATCGCGGCCTTATTTTTACTGGTTATACTTTATATAGTAGCTCAAGTTTTTATTAAACCAGTTAAACTATTATGGAAACTATTAATAAACTCGGCGATAGGCTTAGTCCTATTATTAGTATTTAATTATCCTGCTTCATATTTCGATTTCTCTTTACCGATTAATGTTATTAGCATTCTTGTTGCTGGGTTTTTAGGTATACCGGGTGTAATTTTACTTATCTGCCTGCAGTTATTGCTTATATAGCCAGGACAAAATTAATTGAAAAACCAAAAGGCCCTGCACCGGCCTTTTTTTTGTTTATAAAAACAATCAATATAACAAAACCTATTTACGTATTTAATCATTTCTTAATATAAAATTAACAAAAAAACAGTGCACCAAAGACGGAAAAACGTGTATTATTTAATTTAATCTAAAAATTTATAGCAAAGCTGGCTTAATAATAGTAGCTTTATTATTGCTTACGAGACAAATATGAGTAACATTTACCTAAATAAGATAACTATTGACTCACATTTAAGACATAATCTATACTATTAACAATTAACTCAATTTGTATGCATTTTTTAGGAGGTGTTTGTTTTTACCCTAAAACATTCCCCCCGCGTGGTAGAAGCATATGTTGGAGAGTACGCCAGTGGCAAAAGCGAATTGGCAATAAACCGGGCTCTAGAACTTAAATTCCAGGGACGTATGGTAACCCTGGTAGATTTGGATACAGTAGAGCCCTTTTACACCTTAAGACCTCTTAAAAAAATGCTGGAAGAAAAGGGCCTCATAATAATTGGCTATTCCAGAGAAAATGCTTTCGGTTTGGGAGAAACGGGAGCTATGCTTAACCCAGCCGCCCGGTGGGCTCTCTGGCGCGAAGGCGATATTATACTGGATATTGGTTATGGTGTTTATGGGGCGCAAACCTTGAACCTGGTTGAAGGGGCCTTGGAATCAAATGAATTACGAGTTATCGCCGTAATAAATTATGCTCGCCCTATGACTGGTAGCCGCCAACGGATTATTGAGTATATTAAAAACTTGGGTCGGGTGGATGCTATAGTTGCCAATACTCATTTAGGAGACCAAACTACAGTGGATATAATTAAACAGGGTAACAATGAAATTTTAGCTGCAGCCCGGCAACTAAATATCCCGGTAAACTACATGGCGGTTGCCGAAGATATGAGTAATTATATCAAAATCGAAGAATTTAATCTTCCAGTCAAATTTATACACAGGTATATGCCGCAGGCTTTATGGTAGGATAATAGCAAGAATTATGGCTTTGTTAATCGATTAAAATGGGAGGTGTTTATATAAATGCAACAAGTCATCACCGAGAATAAAAAAGCGTTTATGACTGGTAATGAGACAGCAGCCTGGGCAGCACTAGTTTCCGGCGCTGATATTATGTTTGGCTATCCTATTACCCCCCAGAACGAGATAATGCATTACTGGACTCGTTTGGCCCCACAGTATGGACGGGGTTTTTTACAAACCGAAGATGAAATATCGGCAGGTTTTACCGTTTGCGGAGCAGTTCAGAGTGGGAAGAAGGCTTTTACTGCCACTGCCGGACCAGGTAATGTCTTAATGCAAGAGCCTTTCGGTATGGCTGAAGGCATGAGGCTACCCTTGTTAGCGGTAATTCAGCAACGGGGGGGACCATCTTCAGGGACAGTAATCTATTCCCAACAGGAAGTAACGTTGACTACATTTGGAGGGAATGGGGAAGGGCATCGCATCGTATATTCTACTGCTACCCACCAGGAAATATTTGATTATGTTATCAAAGGATTTAACACTGCTTGGAAGTACAGATTCCCCACATTTATTTTAGGTGACGGTTATCAGGCCAAAATGCGTGAACCACTCGAATTATATGATCCCGAGACCCGAGGAATTGAAATAGTTGATACTTATCCCCTGGTAGGGCTGGAGGGCAGTATTAGTTCTGCTGACCGAGGTCCCCAGCACTTATGTAACATATATAGCATGGAAGAAGAATTGTATGATGTGGTGATGGAAATCTCTGCTGAATATGAAAGCATATCACCGGAAGTAGTAGAATACGAGGAAAAACATTGTGAAGATGCTGAAATAATTATACTGTCCCATGGAGTAGTATCCAGGGCAGCGGATGATGCGGTAGAAGCCTTGCGGGCTCAGGGTATTAAAGCTGGTTATTTTAGGCCTATTACGCTTAGACCCTATCCGGAAAAAGCACTTCGTGCAGCCATAGCCCGAAGTGGTGCCAAAAAGCTGCTAATAGCAGAATCGGCCTATGGTCAATTTTATCGTTTAACCAGGCAAGAGATTTATGGCGAAACTGCCAAAATCGAAACCCTATTTATGCCGGGTGTTGGAATAGTCGATAATGACATCGTTAGCAAAGTAAAGAGCATTCTCTAGAAGGGGGTATATTAATGCAAACGCAGATGGTAGTACCACCAACACCAAAATCATGGTATTTACCTTCCAAACCGCATAAATTCTGCCCCGGCTGTGGGCACGGAATTGTACTAAAAGCTCTGGGTGAAGCCATAGATGAACTAGAAATTCAGGATAAAACCATATTTGGTTGTGACATAGGCTGTTCCTTGCTTTCCTGGGATTTCTTTGCTTGTGACAGTACTCAGACCCATCATGGCAGGACTACTCCGGTTATGGTAGGGATAAAAAGAGCGCGGCCAGAACTTATAACTATAGGATATATGGGAGATGGAGGCGGATACTCCATTGGTTCTCAGCATTTGCTGAATGCTGCAGTACGAAATGAGAAAGTTACCTTAATACTAGTTAATAATACCAACTACGGGATGACTGGTGGACAAATGGCGCCCACAACCCTTCCCGGACAGAAAACCGAAACTTCCCCTTTTGGCAGAGATCCGGAAGTGACCGGTTATCCTACCAAAGGACCGGAGTTCGTTGCCCAAGTTACTCCTGATAGCGCCTATGTGGCCAGAGCTACAGTATCAAAGTATAACCAGTTAAGAAGATTTATTAGAAACGCTTTGCGCAATCAAATAGAAGGTAATGGTTTTTCCTTTGTTGAAGTGCTTTCTACCTGTCCCACCAATTGGAGGACTAATGCCCTACAGACCTGGCGCTTCTTGGAGGATGAGATGGAGCATTATTTCCCCGTAGGAGAAATAAAAAACCCCTTTGGAAAGGGGGGGAAATAATGGCTTTGGTGAAAATAGCACTGGCTGGAGAAGGTGGTCAAGGAGTGCAATCAGTTGCTGAGATAATTGCCGAAGCAGCTTACAATGAAGAAAAGCAGACTATTTATATACCTAACTTTGGCCTGGAACAAAGGGGAGGAGTGTCCATAGCCTTTATCCAGGTTAGTGATGAAAAAATAGGTGCCCCTAAGTTCGACAAAGCAGATGTGGTTATTGCCCTAAGCGAAAGGGCGGTTGGGCGTACAGCACATTACTCGGATGAAAATACCCTTTTTGTTTATGATTCTGGGTTTAATGCAGATGCGATTGATTTACCTGAAGAGGCCAAGAAAATAATAGGCCTGCCAGCCGTTGATACCGCCAATAAGGAATTGCACCCCCGGGTTTTTAACATTATTATTATGGGTGCAGTGATAGGTCTTACTAATATAGTAGATTTTGAAGCTGCTAAAAAAGCCCTGGAAAGCAAACTAGGTTACAAATTTGAACAAAACCCGGATCTTAGAACACTAAACTATAAAGCGCTGGAAATAGGTAAAAAAATGGCGGAGGAGTCTTTGAAGGAAGGGGTGCGCTAATATGAGTAAAGAACTACAACCGATAACTTTCCCTCTGGAAAAAGCAATATTTTATATATTTCCGGATTACTGCAAGGGATGTGGTCTGTGTAAAGAAAAGTGCCCCAATGCCGTACTGGTATGGTCAGACAAACTGGGAGTCTACGGCACCCCCACTGTTAAACCGAAAGATGAAGATAGCTGTATAGCTTGCAATATCTGTGAAATGGTCTGTCCCGATTGTGCTATTCTAATAGAAAGAATCCGTAAGAAAAAAGCATTGTAATGTTACATCCCCGCTTTTTAAAAAGCGGGGATTCTAGTTTTACGGAGAAAATCTGGGGTAGAAAATAAAACATGTTGTCAAATGATGAACTTCGATATATAATAAAAAAGTACTTGCGTAAGCGAAACGCGAAGTACTTATTTTATGCCCGAAAATGCAGATAAGAATGCTTGACATAGAAACAGGGGCATGATATTATATGTTTTGCGCCCCATGAGTAAAGGGGCGGCAAGCTCTTGATAAAACTGAACAGCAAGGCTTAAAGTGCGGGAGAAGTGGAACTACATTTTCTTTTAATAAAAAGGAGATGCCAGCCATGACTCCAAAAAACGGATAACCAAAAGCCTTAAAACAAAAGGCTAGGAAATAACTTTTCATCGGAGAGTTTGATCCTGGCTCAGGACGAACGCTGGCGGCGCGCTTAACACATGCAAGTCGAACGGACTGATTTTAAAGCTTGCTTTTAAATCAGTTAGTGGCGGACGGGTGAGTAACACGTGAATAACCTGTCCCCAAGCCCGGGATAACAGCCCGAAAGGGTTGCTAATACCGGATGAGCTTATGACTGCTCCTGCAATTATAAGCAAAGGGTTACCGCTTGGGGAGGGATTTGCGGCCCATCAGCTAGTTGGTGAGATAACAGCTCACCAAGGCAACGACGGGTAGCCGGCCTGAGAGGGTGGTCGGCCACACTGGGACTGAGACACGGCCCAGACTCCTACGGGAGGCAGCAGTGG
>DUMX01000262.1 GCA_012839665.1 Gelria sp. | reverse complement strand
TTAAACGTGGTCTTTCCGCTACTATATGGGTTTATCCACTTTCCCCATTTCCTGGAGCAGGGAGAAATTCTGCATATTTCTGCTGCCCACCTGTAGTATGTCAGTGTTTTCGTGCAAAAGGTCTAAATCACGAACATCCATAATTTCAGTGGCTACTGGTAACCCCGTAACTCGGCGGGCTTCCTGTATAATATCAATGCCAGGACCACCCAGGCCTTTAAAAGAATAAGGTGAGGTACGAGGTTTAAACAGTCCTCCCCTTAATATGTGTACTCCCACTGCCTGCAGAAATTTTGCCATCTCAATATAGGATTCCTGGTTTTCTACTGCACAGGGCCCAGCAATAATTGTACAATGACCTTCTCCAATGACTACTGGTTGGGCTGTAGTTTTAATTTCTATTAAAGTATCGGTCTCCCGGTATTCCCGGGAAGCCATTTTAAACGGTTTCATTAAAATATCCTCTCTCTAAGTTAAAACAATATGCTTTTGTTTATTTTTGATCATTTTGTTTTAGTATAACATGAGTCCTTAAAACATTTTATGATATATTATCGGTAAGAGACAAGCAGCTTTATCCAGGAGGAATATATGCATAATATAAAAGTAGGCGTTATTCAAATGTCGGTGAGTGATGATAAAGAGACTAATCTTAAAAAAGCTCAATCCATGATTAGAAAGGCCTGCCAGCAAGGAGCGCAGATGGTGGTTTTGCCGGAGGTATTTAATTCTCCTTATCAGATTAATTTGTTCCCCGATTATGCGGAGCCTTATCCGGGACCAACTACCAGGTTGTTATCCCGTTTGGCAGCAGAACAGGAGATTTTATTGGTAGGGGGGTCGATAATAGAAAAAGATACCAATGGTAAGCTCTATAATAGCAGTTTTGTCTTTGATGAAAAGGGGCAGTTGCTGGGTCGGCATCGCAAGATGCATCTTTTTGATATTAATCTTCCCGGTAAAGTTGTGTTCAGGGAGTCAGATATTCTGGAATCGGGGAATAATATTACTATTATCCAGCATCAGGGGCTATGTTTGGGCTTAATGATATGCTATGATTTTCGCTTTCCGGAATTAGCCCGAGCAGCGGTACTGGAAGGAGCCCAATTGCTGGTAGTACCGGCCGCATTTACAGCTGCTACCGGTGAGGCGCACTGGGATTTATTGATGCGCAGTCGGGCGGTGGATAATCAGTGTTTTGTTATTGCGGTTTCACCCGCTCGTAACCCCCAATCTTCTTATCAGGCCTGGGGCCATTCCATGATAGTTGACCCCTGGGGCAGGATTATAGCTGAAGCCGGGGAAACAGAAAGTATTATCTATGCCAGGCTTGATTTCAAGCAATTAGAAGAAATACGACAGCAGTTACCCCTGCTGCAACACCGCCGCCATGATTTGTACCATTTAAATTACGGGAGGTTGATGAAATGAAGTTTCATACTGAGTATTTATGGTTTAATACCGACAAAAGGCGAGAGTATATACGCATAACCAACAAGGTAAGGGAGGCGTGTAAGAAAAGTGGTATCCAGGAAGGTATGATTCTGGTGAGTGCTATGCATATAAGTGCGGGGGTCTTCGTTAATGACAACGAAAGCGGAATACTTACCGACATAGACAATATGCTGGAATCTATTGCCCCTTTTGGACCTGATTATTTGCACCATCGTACTGGTGAAGATAACGGGGATGCACATTTAAAAAGTATACTGGTGCACCACCAAATTATAGTGCCAGTAACCGAGGGCGACCTGGATTTGGGACCATGGCAAGAGATATTCTATGCCGAGTTTGACGGTAGAAGGAAAAAGCGGGTAATTATTAAGGTTATGGGAGAGTAAGGTCCTGCCTGAGGACATGGGCTTCTTTTAGGTAAATATGTTTAATTTCCTGCTGACTTTTTTCAGTATTCACATGAACTAGAACCCGGATGCACAACGGTAAAGAACCAGGTACCTCAATTTCCTGAAAACATAACAGGGGTACTTTATCCCAGCCTATAGAGCGGGCAGCAGCAGCAGGAAAAACTGACCTTAAATCTGGAGTAACGGTAAAAAGTGCGCTGGCAACATCGCTAATAGCAAAATCATTTTCCCTTTGCATAATTTGTAATAATTCCCGGGTTGCCTGCAGCACTTCTTCCACGTTGTCTTCTTTTACAGTTGTTGCCCCCCTGATACCTCGCATCATCATATTATATAACTGTCACTCCTTATTAACCCCCATAAGTACGGATCCATTAAGAGACTGCCCGGTGTCCTAATCCGATAGCAACCTCATCCAGATGAAGCAGGCCTATACCCATAAATATAGCAACACTAACATGGTCATGGTGACGGGCAATGCCAATCTTTCCCCCTACGTTTAACCCCAGGGCTTTAGGCATAATCTGGGCAATAGCTTCCCGAGCGGCACCGGCTACGGCGCCCTCATCAGCATGACTATCCTTGATAACGTTTTCCCGTTTAGCTGCTACTACCGCTCGCTCCACAATCTTTCCTACCGAACTGATAAATTCTCCACCATAATCAACTGCAACTGCTCTTACCCCCTGCTCTTCCAGCAGAGCCTTTTTTAATTGCGCTTCTTCCTGCCGGGTAGAGGTAATTGCCATTTTTAATGCTGCCGTAGCAACTATTTTACTTCCTGTTTCCACAGCGTTCCCACCTTTATGTGTATCCAAATAAACAATAATTCTTAATTCTTAGCCGTGGTTCTATTTTACTATAATTTTACCAATCATTACTATACCCTGGTTAGCAGTATAGGTTTTATTTCGTTCTGGAAAAGCTACATTGTCAGAAATATCCTTAACGCAGTAATTAATAGGAAAATTGTAGGCACTGGAATCAATCTCTACTACATCAGCAGCTTGTAGCAGAAGTTTTACTTGTTTATCGTTAAACCGAGCTTTTTCACAACCGTTTACCAGGACTATACTTCGAGGCAGTGAAGAAAACACCTCTATTTCCAGCACCAGATGAGCTTCTGGAGAAATGACCTTCGGTTTTTCCGGTTTATCCTTTGTTACTGTTTTGGCATCAGTAGCAACCGGATACTCTACTACCTGCCCTTCCAGCCTTTCACTCCAGGACAGGTACAAACGTAACGGGTCGTGGGTCATTACACCCTGGACCACCACGATTACCAACAAACTTAAAACTATTATACGAATAAGGTGTTTTTCCACCTTATCAATAATTCTTTTCAAGTTATCATCTCCCCAGGCAGTTGTCTCCTTTATCTTATGCCCGGGGAAATAAGATTATCCCTACAAAGACAAGCACCAACTTATCAACTTACAAAAAATAAAATAGCAAGTTAATAACTTGGTGCCTGATTACTTAACTACCAATTCTTTTTGGCCCATTCCACTCCAGCTAAGAAAGCTTCGCGATTTTTTTGGATAATTATTTCTTTCTTACCTTTATAAACAGCTTCAAAGTGTTGTACGGCATCTTCTGCCCTTACTACACCGGTTTTCTCCAAATAGGCCCCTAATAATATCATATTAGCTCCGCGGGCGTTGTCCATTTCCTCTGCTAATTCATTAACCGGGATTTTTAAAACGGTTAAATCCGTACGTTCCGAATCCCGGTCCACCATGGAAGAGTTAATAACTAACCACCCATGTGGTTTTATCAGAGCCTCAAATTTATCTAGAGAAGGCTGGTTTAACACTACTGCCATTAGAGGATGTTCAGTTAACGGGGAATAAATTTCCTCACTAGAGATGGTAACCAGGCAGTTGGCAGTCCCCCCACGCATTTCCGCTCCGTAGGAGGGAACCCAGGATACCTGTTTCCCATCGTTCATGGCCGCATAAGCTAAAAACTGCCCCATAGACAGTACTCCCTGACCGCCAAACCCTGCAAAAAGAATCTGTTTTTCGTCATCCATACTACTCTTCCTCCTTGACCTTGAACTCTCCCAGCGGGTAGTAGGGAATCATATTATCTTCCATCCATTTCATCGCATCTACCGGATTAAGACCCCAGTTGGTAGGGCAGGTAGATAATATTTCCACCATGGAAAAGCCCAAACCTTTGGCCTGAGTCTCAAATGCTTTTTTAATGGCCCTTTTAGCCTTTACTACATTAGCAGGTGAGTTAATGGCCACCCGACTGATATAAGCAGAACCTTCATTACCTGCCAAAAGCTCCGCCATCTTAACCGGGTAACCTTCGTTTTCTACCTTACGACCATACGGACAGGTAGTAGCTACTTGTCCCAAAAGTGTAGTTGGAGCCATTTGTCCGCCAGTCATCCCGTACAAGGTATTATTTATAAAAAATACGCTGATTTTCTCACCCCGAACGGAAGCGTGAACAATCTCACCCATGCCTATGGAAGCCAAATCGCCATCACCCTGATAGGTAAAAAGGTAGCATTCCGGTTTAAGCCTTTTAATAGCTGTTGCTATAGCCGGAGCCCGGCCATGAGCTGCTTCCAGCATATCGCAGTTAAAATACTCATAAGCTAAAACTGAACAACCCACCGGACAGATACCAACAGCTTTTTCCCTTATATTCATTTCATCTAAACATTCAGCCACCAAACGATGTATGATTCCGTGAGTACACCCGGGGCAATAATGAAATTTGGCATCAGTCAGGCTTTCCGGTCGTTTAAATACTATTGCCATTATAATCCCTTCCTTTCTGCCACGTCTATAATCCCCCGGGTAAGTTCCTCAGGATTGGGAAGAAATCCGATTCTCCCGTAAAATTCAACTGGCACCCTGCCTTCTGCCGCCAGTCTTATATCCTGTATCATCTGCCCCATACTTATTTCCATTGATAGTAAGACCTTGCAAGTTTCGGTAACTGCTTTTATGTGTTCATCCGGGAAAGGCCACAAGGTTATAGGCCTGATTAAACCAGCTTTAACACCATTTTTACGGGCATCAATAACCGAACGCTTAATTACCCGAGCTAGTAGGCCAAAAGCTACTACAACTATATCAGCGTCCTCCACCATAAAAGTCTCGGCGCGCTTTTCATTCATTTCAATCTCTTTGTATTTGTTAAAAAGATGCCGGTTTCTCTCCTCCAAAACATCAGCAGTCATATGCAAGGTGTTAATTATGTTAGGCTTTCTTCCCTGACATCCGCTTATGGCCCAGGGCTTTTCCGTAAAACTAGTTACCTCATCTCTGACAATTACCGGTTCCATTAAATTGCCTAGAGTTCCCTCCGCCATTATAATTACCGGTATACGATAGCGGTCAGCCAGGTCATATCCTAAAATGGCAAAATCCATCATTTCCTGTGTGCTGGCAGGAGCCAGTACCATAGTATGATAGTCGCCATGTCCGCCTCCCCGAGTAGCCTGAAAATAATCTCCTTGAGAGGGTTGGATACCTCCTAATCCTGGACCGCCCCGGGAAACATTTACAATCAGGCAGGGTAACTCGGCTTCAGCGATAAAAGATATCCCTTCCTGCTTGAGACTCAAACCTGGTCCAGAAGAAGCAGTCATTACCCGCTCACCAGTAGATGCCCCTCCGTAAACCATATTTATAGCTGCCAACTCGCTTTCGGCCTGCACAAATATTCCACCAATCTTAGGTAGTTTCCTGGCCATATATTCAGCAATTTCACTGGAGGGGGTTATGGGATAACCGAAAAATCCCCAGCATCCAGCCAAAATAGCACCCTCTGCCAGTGCTTCGTTACCTTTCATTAAAACCTTATTCATCCCATCACCCCTTTTCTACCTCTATAACCAAATCCGGGCACATTAAAGCACAGATAGCACATCCTGTGCATTCTTCAGGTTTTACCACGATAACGGGATGAAATCCCAAAGGATTTATAGTGTCTTCATCAAAGTCCAGAATGTCTCTGGGACAAAAATGAACACAGAGTCCACAGGCTTTGCAGCTATCATAATAAAAACTAACCCTGCCCCTGGGTTTAGCCTTAGCCATACTACATTCCTCCTCCAGAACCCTGTAGCCAACTGGGTCGTAAATATAGTGTAATTTTTTTTGCAATATTACGATATTCATAAGGTAGACAATTATATATACTTTCTTCTACCGTTAAATATTTAACTGGTAATGCTAGTCCAGCAGCAAATTCTACTACCCTTTGATGTCCTCTAAGAACCAGCTCCAGGTTAGTTTCCTCGACCATATTAGGGTTGCTGATTATTCCGGTAAATTTAATAAGCCCGACCTTCTCCAGAAGCTGCTTAAGCTCTTTTATACTTTCCAGTTCACCAGCAAAAGGTCGATAAGGGTTAATAACCAAATAAAACTGGTAGTTTCCCCGCTCTTTTACCAATTTGCTAAGATAACCGATAACCAGTGACCCGACTTCGTCTCCTGCCAGGTCAATCAGCATATCATTATCCTGTTTCATTAAGGCAATTATTTCTGTGGGTAGATTAGGTACATCACCAAATGCTAGTTCCCCACTGGGTGCCAAAAGTCGAATGTTTTTACTGATAAGCTTCTCCCTGGCGTCTCGAGAAGCAAAGAAGGGGTTTACCAAGTCTAAATCGGCTAAAACTACCTTTTGTGATGTACTTGCCCTGTCGATGGCAAAATTTATTGCTACTTCACTTTTGCCGCTACCAAAACCTCCGGCAAATATAGCTAAACTGCCCAAAAGCACTTCCCCTTAAAAATTTTTCTTATTGCATACTCTATAACAGTCAGATTTGAAAAGCAACAAGAATATTCAGATAATAGATACTATTTTTTAGTTAATCTGGTTTTTTAGTCGAAGTAAGGCGAGGATAAAATCCGGTAAGAGTCCCAATAACATGGGCATAGGAGGACATGTGGGTTTTGGAATTGAGGATTAAGAAATAAAATTAAAATTTATTCCCGTAGGGATACGTAATTGCCCGGTTTAAGGCTGTTAACAAATTATTACTGCCGAGTTGTTAAGTACGTGAAACCCTATTTTAGTTCAAAAATCTGCTGGTCCGCAAAAGTATCTACCAATTCGGATATAATATTTTCAATTTCCAACTCATCCAAACCAAGTAATTCAAGGGCTTCTCCTGATATGGGATAAAGCAGACCATCAATCCCCATACCAATACCCATGGACACACAAATTGCATCGGCTAGATGAACTATAGCAGTAAGACGAGGGTTGACCTGGGCCTCTTCGGGACTGTGGTGAAATTGGATAGCTTCCACCGTTTCCGGGGGTAGGTTCCATTTCTCTGCAACCCGAGCCCCTACCTCAGCATGGTTGAACCCCAAAACTTTATTTTCAGCCTCTATAAAGGATATGTTATCTTTAGTTAC
>DUMX01000261.1 GCA_012839665.1 Gelria sp. | reverse complement strand
TGTGCACGGGGTTGGGGGGCATTAGTCAGATGTTTTTGGTGTTGGATAAAGTGGAGACGACAGGATTTGTAGGCGGATTTGCCGATGGTAAGTATGTATTAACCTTTATATTCTTACAGATTATATTTATGATCATTATGATTATATTGTCCGTTTTTAAACCAACAATATTAATCCCTCATAAAGTCCGAAAATAAAAGTGTTTGCTCTGGGGGGGATACGGTTTTGATTTAAAATTCATCTTCGAACAGTTTTTCCTTATAGATTTGCCTTCTTCGTGAAGCCAGGTCATAACAGTGATTTTCACCACGTTCTGACATAGCTATGATATTAAAAACCTGCTTTTCCCGGACCAGGGAGTACACCACTCGAATAGCTATACCCCGGTACTTTATCTTAAAAAAGCCGGTAAGGTTTCGCCCTCCCTTTTTTCCTAAGGGCTTACCATACCCGCCTTCGCTTTGCGGTAAGGGGTTCTGGGCCACCCGCATTATGCCTGCGAGAACAATTTTCTGCACAGATGGATCCAGCTTCTTTAAATCACTGATAGCTTCTTTCAAATATTTTGCAGTCCACATTACTCAATCTCCACGCTGTCTATTAAATCGCGGACCTCACTCGCCGAGATTTCCAACTCTTGAAGCACTACATTTTCCTCTACAAAGTCTTCTGGTCTAGCATTTTTAAGCCTCTCTTCAGCTATTAATAGTAGTTCCAAATTCTCCAATTCCTCTTTTAATTGCTTTACCTGCTCATGGTCGTTCATAAGCTGGGTATAGTCATTGATTGAAAGCAATACTGCCTGGGGCTCATTGTTTTTAACGATAATATATTCTCTACCCTCTTCGGCGACATTTTGAACTACCTTCGATACTTTCCCCCGGCTGAGGTCAGTAATGGAGATTACACTATCAATCACAGCCCGTAAGTCTTTTAACATAGTTAAATCCTCCTGCCTATTATCATGAGTATATTATACATTATAATATACTAAATGGTTAATAGTATTCTATTTAATAGTCGTCTCACCTGTCATGACCGGAGGCCGTGAATCCTATTTTCCCTTAGTATTAAAGTTTTTACAACACAGGATAGTTCACAGGCATGATTGGCGTTTTTACAGTCTGTTTGTGATATGGTATGAACACTATGGGATTGAAGCAGTTTACGGCGATGACGAACGGAGGTAAATGGAGATGGCTCGGGTCGTCTATTGAAATCTTTAACTAACCGTGCTAGTTTAAACATATAATCATATAAATAAAGGGCATAATTAAGTCGTAATTTTGCATGGAGGTGATTAATGGTGATTATTAAACCTACTACTGCATTGAGAACACAGTTAGCTGAAATAACAAGAATATGCAAAGAACAATCTGAACCTGTTTATTTGACCGAAAACGGTACGGGTGAATTGGTTGTAATGAGTATTGAAGCCTTTGAGCGCAGAGAAGCAATGTTGAATTTGAAAGCTAAACTGCTGGATGCTGAACAGCAGCGTCTAAGCGGTGTGCCAACCTATAATACAGACGAGGTGCGAGAATATATAAGAGGTCTGCATAATGAAATATAAAATAAGGATATTGCAGATTGCTCGTGAGGATATTGCGGAGATATATCTTTACATTGCGACCGACAGCCCCAATTTAGCATTGGCAACGACTGAAAAGATTATTGATAAAATTGATACCCTGGCGGAGTTACCTCTCATCGGTAAGATAGTACCTGATAAGGAGTTATCCAAACAGAAATATCGTATGCTGATTATCGATAGTTATTAAAATGA
>DUMX01000364.1 GCA_012839665.1 Gelria sp. | reverse complement strand
TATGCTTGGCCAGAGTGGATTTACCCGAACCGTTTGCACCAATAATGGCAACAAACTCGCCTTTCTCCACGGAAAAAGACACCCCGTCAAGGGCTTTAACGAGGTTTTCATCCTTACCATAGGTTTTAGATATGTTGTCAACCTTTAGAATTTCCATCCTGATTCCTCCATCATTTGGTTGTGTCATTAGTATAACCGAGCTAGATGACACCTCGGTGACTTCTATATAACAAAAATGTCACCTTCTAAGGTGGCACCAGTTACACGACCTGATGGTAGAATCTTATGGCGAAGCAGGCTCCCCCGTCAGTCCGGTTGGCCGCTTTGATGGTGGCGTTTTGCAGGGACAGGATCATGCGGCAAAAGGCCAGCCCCACCCCAAAGCTTGAGTCTTTTGCGTCTTTACCCTGGTAAAACCGCTCAAAAATATAGGGCAGGTCCTCAGCGTTGATTCCGGAGCCATTATCCTTAATTATGATTTCTGTAAAAAGGGGGGTTAGGGTATAGTCAATTTCGATCAATCCGCCATTGCCGCAATGTTCCATGCAGTTCTTAAAAATGTTCCCGATGGCTTCCGAGGTCCACCGCAAATCGCCAATAAATTGAGCGGCATCGTCTCCGTTTATGCGAAGCTCAATATTTCTAAGTTCCAGAGAAATCAAAAAGGGCTCGGCGGCTTTTTGCAGGAGGATGGGGACGGATACCGGCTCCTTTTGAAAGATGGCTGTTCCCGCATCGATTTTGGATATTTTGAGCAGGGTGGTTATAAGCCAGTCGATTCGCGCCAGGAGGCTTTTCAGCTCACCCACAAGCTCCAAGCGATGCTGGGGTTCCAGATCGGAATGGCCGAGAAATGAGACGATCATATTGATGGACGTCAGCGGCGTTTTGAGTTGATGGGCAATATCCGCAATAGAATCGGATAAGTACACTTTTTCTTTTTTTAACATGTCCGACTGCTCTCTAAGCCGCACCGTCATTTTGTGGATTTCGCTTTGCAGAATGGACAGCTCGCCTTCATTGAACATATTAGGACCAAATCCATCTTTCCCATGCAGGACGATATCGATTTGTTCACCCAAAAAAGCGATATCCCTGTATCTTTGTCTGGTAAAAACAAAATAGGCCATACAGAATAGGCCACATAATATAGCAGTGAAGACTCCGGTTATAAAGCTGATTACAAAACCGGTTATTACGGCTATAACGCAGATTGCGGCCATCAGTAATGCAAAAATCTTTATCTCCCGGTTTCTAAAAAACGCCATCATGATTCTCCCAGTCTGTACCCAAATCCCCGTATGGTTTTGATGATTTGCGGATTTTGGGGGTTATCCTCGATTTTTTCGCGTAGTCTTTTGATGTAGACCGTCAATGTGTTATCGTTAACGAACTCTCCGGCTATGTCCCATATATCGCCAAGCAGCTTATCTCTTGACAGTACAATGCCATGGTTATTGACGAACACCAGCAGCAACCTATATTCCAATGCCGACAAAAACAGCTCTGTGCCGTTTTTATAAACCGTGCCGTGCAATAAATCGATCCTAAGGTTTCCGATCTCAAAAACGGACTCCGCTTTTCCGCTTCTCCTGAGCACGCTTTTAATGCGGGCAAGAAGCTCCATTGGGCGAAACGGCTTGACCACGTAATCATCAGCACCCAGGTCAAGCCCTGTGACGGCGCTGAGTTCGTCATCGGAAGCGGTCAAAAAGATGACCGGAACATCACTGCTTCGCTTGGCGGCGGTACATACAATATAACCATTGCCATCGGGAAGCGAGATATCAAGTATCAGTAGATCAAAATGTTCGTTCTCTATTTTTGCGAGCGCCACCTTTTGGGTGTCGGCAAGTACGACCGAATAGCCTTCCGAGGAAAGCAGATGAGATAAATTTTTGGATATATTCAGGTCGTCTTCTACCAGAAGTATTCTATTCATGATAAGGCTGTCCCTCCTTGCCATCTATAGCTGGTCTCATCTCGGTGAACCGTAACCTTGTCAACCATTACCGACCACAGCTTTCTATCGAATTCTTCAATCATAGGCGGGCGGGTTTCGATAAATAGTTTGTTTCCACATTTAGTTCAAAAACTGGACATTGTTCAAATCTAACATCACCAATATAGATTGCTCTAATTTTCTTCATCAATTATCATCTCCTTTTAATAGCTAATCCCCAATTGACGTCCTTCCGAAGTAATCTCAACTTTCGCTTTCTCTAAGAGTCGAATGCTTTAAAGAAATAAAGAGGGTCTTAAAACCCGCCGGTAAGTTTGTCATTATTAATGAAGTTTATAAAAGTGAGCTCTTTAGGGAAAGAAATGAAACCTATACTGCTACTGGAGATATACAGATATTTACCCCGGAAGAATTGAAACAATGGCTGGAGGAACTGGAATTTAAGAATGTAACGACTGCAGTGGTCGAAGCCAATAATTGGTTATGTTGCATCGGAGAGAAGTAAAGGTCATCTACAGCAAACTAGTCCAATTCCGTTTGCCGTAGAGAATTCTAATAATGGTTACGGTTGCTTCCTTTTCGGAAATGGCATAAAAGATAATGTAGTTATCTACCATCAATTTACGGATACCTCGAAAAGAAAGCTTTTCATCAGTAACCAAAGCATGACGGGTTGGCATTTGCTCGAGGCTCATAACCGCTGCTTTAATTGTACTTACAAGTTTTTGGGCAATTGCGGGCTCTTTTAGTTCCCCAGCAATATAATCAGCGATGCCTTTCAGGTCGTTTGCTGCTGGTTGGGTCATCAAAACTTTATATTTTTTCATTCCTTAAGCCCATTCTCAATTTGTTTGAACACATCTTCAGCAAGCATCACTCGGTTATCTTTTATCGCCTCCATACCTTCGTTAAGCAACTTGTAAAGTTCGAATTTACCGACCAAACGCTCGTAGGTATCAATGCTCATAACGGCCAGGTCACCACGGCCGTTCCTGGTTATATATACAGGCT
>DUMX01000260.1 GCA_012839665.1 Gelria sp. | reverse complement strand
GTCATGCCTGTAGACCATACCCTACAGGACATACGCTATGTTCCCTAATTTTATTCCTAAAATAGTAAATAATATAAATTAATCTATTTATTTCTTAATAAAGTAATGCTATTATGGTATAAGGACTAAAAGACTCTAAAGACCTGCCAATAATCGCAGTTATGCCATTAATAATTATGACTTATTTCCTAATTTATACACCTACCGCTTAATGTTTACCGTCTTAAGTCCCTAATTTCCGATCAGTAACGGCTATTAGTTTTTTTATAAAGGAGATTACCTGATGCGTAAACATGAAAATTCATTCGTTTTTCATGGTGAAAGCGGCTTCACGCTGGTAGAAATACTGGTAGCCCTGGTTATCCTCTTATTAGTTGTAACAGCGTGTTTCCCCCTCTTTACTATGGCTACCAAAATAACTCATGAAAATCGTGCCCGTATGATTGCTGCTGAATTAGCCAAACGGGAATTGGAACACATACTGGCACAGGTAACGCCTAGCAACTATATCAGTGAGGAGGATGGTGCCCCGCTTAAAACCGGCATATCCGAATATTATTTTGATGATGACGGTAATCCTCTACTTGATGAAAACGGCAGTTACAGCGATACCCCCGATCCTGACTCGCGTTTTGCCCTTTTTGAAGCCCGTAAAATTGTACAATGGGTAGATGACCCTGCCGATGGCTTATTTTCTGATGGTGATGATAAAAATCCCTTCGATTATAAAGCATTGACTATTGAAGTTTCTTGCCCTTCTCTTTTTACCGGAAAGGTAACTAAAAAGGCTGATTTCAAAACCTTTGTTGCCCGAGAAGGCAGCACATCCCCTATTAGCGGGGTTATTATCGAAGTAGTCCGGGGCTGGACCGATGAAAACGGTGAACGCATTCCCGTGGAGGGCGCTATCGTAACCCTGGACGGCACTGGTCCCAGTCATATGGCCATGACTAATGCAGACGGGCAGGCTTTAATTCCTATGACTTTTCCTGATGACAACACTGTATATTCTTATCAGGTGCAGACTGAACGCCTGGGAATGATAACCCGACCCGATCAACCTGCCACGGAGGTAGAAGCACGGCCTTATGTTACCAGTTATAAACAGGTAGAGATGGAAGAACCGGCAACGCTTAATCTTAAATTTGCGCCCAGTCAGGAAAAATTTGATGTTACTCTGGATGGTGTAGGAGAATCCAGGGTAAAAACGGTGGCTGCCGGGCAAAGCAGCGTAACATTTACCGATCTCTGGCCGGCGGGTGTAGACCCTGACCCTGATTCGGGCCGGGTTTGTGAGGGTGGGACCTACAGCCTTACTATAGAGCCTCTGCTGGCATACCCCATTCTCCCTGATCTGGCTCTGCCTGAAAACGGTCTGAAATATCCTGCTGATGAGTATCCTGCTGAGGATGAGGAACCGGCTATTTTGAATTTGTGGGATTTTAAAAGCAATTACAACGACGATGGCCCGGCCTGGGTGGCATCAGCAGCAGGGAATAATATTAACACTGACTACCCTCAGCACCGATTGACTTTTCTAAAATCCGGTTCTACCGAACCTGAAATAATCGACTTGACACCTTATAAACCAGATTCATCTGATATCGATGCCGAGCTTACGGTTTCTTTTACCGAGTTTGTTTTATCCGGATATACCAATTTAACCGATGATTTTACCTTGGTTTATTTAGGTGATGAAAATGCTGAACTGAACAGTGATGATACTAACGATTGGGCCCCTTATATAAAAATCGGTACTGATAGCGTAAGCGGGAAATGGGCTTTATTAGATGGGAACAATAATACCCTGAAGGAAGAAACTGATGACCATGAGATAATAATTCCGGACCCGGACCATCCTGACACAAAACTGGAACTTAAATACGATTATTTCTACAAGACTTTTAAAATGCGTTTTGACAGCAGCCCGGACATTGGAACTTTCTTTTTCCGCCGCTTTAATATTTATTGTTCTTACAATACCGGTAGTATACAGTTTGCCGAACCTGGTCATAATCTTACCCTGAAAATTTCGGGTAAGTAATCGATTATGCAGCCAAGGGGGGAATGTTAATGCAGTCATTTATAAAAGAAAAAATGAATAATCAGGGTATGACTCTGATAGAAGTTCTGGTTGTTTTGGTCTTACTGGTAGTTGTCCTGGTACCTGCTATTAATGCCTTAACTGCTACTAACCGTATGTGGTCTCATTGTGAGGCCATTAATCCTCATATAGCCCAGGCCAATGCATCTATGCTCTGGATCAGCCGGGAAATCCGCGGGGCAGTCCGGCCATCCAGTGCAGTTGATTCTGTCCTGGTAGAAGATGATGGGCAGCGTTTAATAATATATCGCTACAATGAAACCGACTCGAAATGGGAAAAAGTTATTTACCAGGTAAGCACTGACAACCACCTTAAAAAAGTAATCCTTTCTAACCCTGATCCGGCTGCAATTTTAGGTGCTGCTATTCCCGCCGAAAATGATTCGGGCTGGACCACCGTGCTGGAAGGTGTCACCAGCAAACCTTTTAATCGACCGGAAAACTCCCGAGCAGTGGAAGTTAATCTTCAGGTAAGCGACAGCGGGCAGACAAATGAACGCTTTGCACCATTTAACCTGGCTTCTACTTATATGATCAGGAGCAGGGAAGTAGGGGCTATAACTGGTGCACCGGTACCCGATGAGACAGAACTGCCGGTGGTTGATGTCCATAAGCTTATAATTAGCCCTACTTCTACCAAAATGATAATCACTAAATCAAATACACATGAAAAGTCGGTTAATGTAACCGAAGTCTGGCCGGCAAACGCGACTGATAAATCAGTTAAATGGACATCCAGCCATCCTGATTGGGTAACAGTTGAACCTGGCACCGATAGTCTGCACGCTACTATGAAATTAATGAAAAAGGAAAGTGATTGGGGTTATTGGGAGTTCCGGGACCCATCGTGGTGGCCGCCTGATGTTACAATTACAGCGACCGCTAATACTGGTGACGCAACTGCTACTTGCAAGATAAACATAAATAAATGGTTGCAGGGGGTATAAGTATGCGATATATAAAATCACCCATAACGTTATTTCGAAACCAGCACGGAGCAGCTCTTCCCATGGTGCTTATCCTTATGATACTTATGATTATATTGTCAGCAGCAGCCTACCAGGTGAGCCGGGGAAACACCGGGCTTGTCGCCATAGCTTCCAGCAGTGAAAAGGCCCTCTACGCTGCCGAGCAAGGCTATAACCGAACTTTATGGCGGCTTAATAACGAAAAATCTGATTTTTTAGCTGCAGAAGATAGTAACCCAGATCTAATACAATATGACGATAAAGATTACAACCTGTATGAACTGGAACCCGGCCCAAACTATCGTTTAAATGTTCTGGTGCCGCTGATAGAGATAGAGGGACAAACCGATAAGGTTGAAGATAATAACCGGCGGATTATACGCTCCACCGGTTGGGATAGCCGTTATCCGGAACGGTTGCGCACTATCGAAGTAGAAGTATACAAAAAGACCTTCACTCAATTTGTTATGGCTAATGATAAGGAAGAAGACAAATCCGGCACTCCTATCAACTGGTTGTCGGGGGAAGTTGTATATGGCCCACTACATACTAACGATACCTTATATGTTAGGGGCAACCCGGTTTTCCACGGGCCAGTCACCTATGTGAAGGGTATTGATATTCAACCGGCTGAGAATATGTATAACCCGGCAATTTTCCGCAAAGGTAACTCCCAGGTAGCGGAGACACTGGCTTTCAGCAGCAGTTTAAGTAACCTGAAGGCCCATGCCCGCATTGATGGCCATTATTACAATGGCCGCGCCTGCATACACCTAGAAGATGGCGGTTATAATATCCGCTATTATGACCGGACCACCAATACCTGGCATTTCAATAATGCGGAATACCGTTTTTTGCCCACAAACGGCAAAGTAATGAACTGGTGGGATATTCCACAGAGCGACCTCTGGTGGGATTGGGAAATTGCCGCGGAAAGGGCTGAGGACTCCAAAGATGTCATGTTTCAAAGAATATTCCGTAATAACGATGGTAGTATAGACGATAACCGAACTCAAAATTTTCGTTCCTTTGAGGATTTTGCTAAAACAGTTGATCCTTTAGATTTACCCCCCAACGGAGTCATCTATGTTGATGGAGGAACCGGAGGCCATGACACTACCGCAAAGTATAATGTTGAGCTTGGCAATGTATTTGTATCGGGTAAATTGAGTGGGCGCCTTACCATAGCTGCAGCCAATGATATCTACATTACTGCGCATGATCCCTGTGACTGGAGCAGACCCGGCCTTAGAAGCAAGCCGAATTGGTCCCAATGGTGGGATAATACCCCAGGTGTAACCTACCAAGATACCGATTTCGTTCCAGTTTTTGAAAACGGTGAATGGACCCATAATGAGGTAACGGGAAGCGGTGACGATATGCTGGGGTTAGTTGCTGCCAACTATGTAAATGTCCTGCACTATAATTGGCTCTCGCAGCATGATAAGGATGTTCGTTACCGTGGCTCTATTGGTTCCTTATTTCAATATAAGGATTACTGCTGGACATTTATGAATATCGGCGTATCGGTCGATAATGCTCCCGATAATATTTATCTTCACACCGCTATGTATGCTCAGAATGAATCCTTTGGTTTTGAAGCTTACGATGCAGACCTCATTAGGGGTAAGGATACTGCCCGTTTAGTAGGATCAATCGCTCAAAAATACCGCGGTCCCCTGGGAATTAGCGGTTTTATTTTAAGTGGGGGCTATAAAAAGAATTATACACATGATCCCCGCTTTCTCTATGATTCGCCACCCCATTTTCCTGACCCGGTCAACTCGGGTTGGCAATCGTCCCGCTGGAGTGAGATTAAGGACCATATAAAATAGGGTTATATGTAAATAGGCTCTTTTTGACGCAGATTAACGCTTACTTTTTAAAAAAACCAGACCCAACACCCATGAAGGGTTAATAATACGTTTAAAGTAGTTTAATTAGCCAGCTATAGATAATCAGCTAAATTAAGGAGAGTGAAGTTATGCAGTTAAACAAAATCTTGAAAACAGCGGTCGAGATTGGGGCTTCGGATGTTCATCTGGCACCTATGACACCGCCGATTATTCGTTATAATACTCGCTTAATTAGACTTAATGATATTACCCTGCAAAAAGAAGAACTGGAGCAGATGGCACTTGATATACTTGGGGACAAGGGCCACCGGGTATTTATGGTGGAAGGGGAGATTGACACCTCCTACCAAATTGAAGGGGTAGGAAATTTTCGCATAAATATATATCGCCACCAGGGAATGGTGGCTATAGCAGCACGCATTATCCAAACCAAGATTCCTGATTTGGAATACCTGGGATTACCTGTAACGGTTGAGTCACTGGCACGATACACCAGCGGGCTTATTCTTATAACCGGACCTACCGGCAGCGGTAAGTCAACTACTATGGCCAGTATGATTGATATTATTAATAGTGAACGGGCCTGCCATATTGTTACCCTGGAAGACCCTATCGAGTACATACACCAAAATAAAAAGAGTTATATCACCCAGCGGGAAATCGGCATAGACAGCAAGGATTTCACACATGCCCTCCGGGCTTCGCTGCGTCAGGACCCGGATGTAATCATGATTGGAGAATTACGTGATTTAGAGACTATTTCTACTGCCATTACCGCAGCAGAAACCGGCCATCTGGTATTAGCCACCTTACACACCATTAACGCTGCTCAGACGGTAGAGCGCATGATAGACGTTTTTCCCTCCACCCACCAGCAGCAGATACGCGTACAATTATCCAACTGCCTACGGGCAGTTATATCACAGCGCCTGCTTCCCAACATAACTAATGAACGTATGGTACTTGCAACTGAATTGATGATTTGTACTAATGCCATCCGCAACCTAATCAGAGAGGGGAAATATCACCAAATACCTAACGCTATTTTTACCGGTAGCCAGTTCGGAATGCTTACCATGGAAATGTCACTGCAGTATTTAATTGGCCAGGGAATGATTGACACCGGGTTTTTACAATATGAAAATGGGGATACTCCTGACCGAACCATAGGCGAATGTTTCC
>DUMX01000259.1 GCA_012839665.1 Gelria sp. | reverse complement strand
TGGTGTTACTATCTATTTCAGAAGATTTAAGCAGCTCCACAATGTCACCCAGCAGCAATTCATTAGCCAGGGGGAACCTTTCCCGGGTAAGTGTTTCCGGCCTATTATCGATGATGCTGATATCGTAGCCCATAACAGCTGCTATTTGGTAAATATCCTGGACCAGATTGCCTGATCCAACCAGGATTAGTTTATCTTTCCGGCAGAATACCTTGATAAATATTTCTATCAGCATATCATCATTACTAAGCATTATTTTACGGGATAAGCCTTTGCTTATTGACCTTTCTGCTTCTCTTCTGGCCTTTTCCTGCAGGGTACTGTCACCGATATCGCCCCCAACCACCTGCCCAAATTGGTCAACTACCATTACGTCACCAGGCTGACCAGATTGCATTAGATTGGAAGATAAAACCGTAACCAGAGCTACTTCCTCCCCTCCTTCCAGTTTATCAGCTATAATACGCATAAGATTGGGCTCCAATTAAATCACCTCAGTAAGTCTAGTAATTTATTTTAGTTTTGTTATTTATAATAGCATATAAATTAAGTTGAAGATGTAGTGTAACCTCAGGGGAATAATTAATATCGCCGATACTTAGGAGTGAAAGTTTGAAAAACAGTTAAACGTATATTAAGATAAATCATCCAATGGATGATAATACCAGGTTGTTACAATCGGTTGTTAAAAAGAAGGGAGAAGAAAGAGGACATGATAAAGAATAAAATGAGGAAACTTGCCAGGCTGGGAACTGCTTTGTTGTTGGCAATTCTCTTACCAGTTACTACGTTGGGGGCGGTGCCAGCTAATAGTAACAGCGGGCAGGTAAATTCACCCGGGAGTATTTCCTTGGATAAGGCGATTCAAATTGTAAAACAGAATTTCGATATTCCTGCTGAACTGCAGGAATTTAGTTCGGCTTTTGATAGCTCTAACGACCGAAAAGTATGGCGTTTAAGCTGGACAGCTGGCAACGGGAACGAAGGTAATTTTATGGCCGAAGTAGATGCCAACAGTGGTGAGATAATGGATATGCACCGCTGGCAGGGACCGGGTGCCACCGGTAGTAAAATTCCATCCATATCGATTAGTGAGGCTCGTCAAATTGGGCAGAAACTCCTTAACCAAATGCTTCCTAGTAAGTCCGCTGATTTAGTTATGGACCAGGAGTCTTCTCTAATCCCGCTCAACAATTATGGCTCCAATTACTATGTTAGCTGGAAAAGAACCTATCATAAAATCCCGGTAGGGGTTGACCAGGCTAACATGGAAATAGACAGGCATAGCGGAGAGGTCCTACACTTTAATCTGTGCTGGACTAATAAAAAACTTCCCGGACCTACCGGCATTATTTCCCAGAAACAAGCGGGCGAAATCTTTCGTAATGAAGAAATGCTGAAACTGCAATATATTTTCCCTTCCGCTGTACAGCCACTAAAAAGCGAGCAAAAACCCCCTGCCCCTCGTCTCATCTATGCAATTAAACATCAATCAAATGCTATGATTGACGCCTTTACCGGTGAACCGGTAGTTGCAGAACATTACTTTGGTGGAGCTTCTGGCATGGGAGAATCGACTAATAAACAGATAAAGTTATCGGCAGGACGAGATGATGCCTTAAGTCTCAGTCCCGAAGAACAGCGTGAAGTTGAAAAATCAGCTTCGCTAATTACCCAAAGCCAGGCGGTAGAGGCGGTAAAAAAATGGGTAGACATACCAGATAATATGGAGTTAAGATCGGCCGGTCTGGAAAAGCAGTGGAACGATCCGGCATTAAGGACCTGGAGTCTGAGCTGGCAATTAAATTCAAAAACATCCTACGGTCATCTGTGGGCTCAAGTTAATGCCGCTAATGGTGAACTATTAAGTTTTCACCTGAATCTGCCGCCGGCAGAAAGCACAACACCGGCTATTAAAAAAGAGGAAGCCCAACAAATAGTAGAGAGTTTTATAAAAGGAATCCAACCCCAACGCTGGAATGAAACCACCCTTTATGATAGTGGTTTACAGGATAATTACCTTGAAAACAATACTGATAACTGGTCTTTTAATTACCTGCGCCTGGTCAATGGTGCATTATGTCCAGACGATGGCATTAGAGTTACGGTAGATGCTAAGCGCAAACAAGTATCCAGCTATAGTCTAAACTGGAGTCAGGCTAATTTTCCGTCTACAACCGGGGTTTTGGGAACGGATAAGGCCAATGAAGTTTTTCTTAATATCGTGCCCTTAAAACTAATGTACACCTTCGTTCAAAAACCCGGGGAACAGCCCCAGGTTAAATTAGTTTATTATCCGGAATCTAAAGACGAAGTGTCCATGATAGATGCTAAAACCGGCCAGGCTCTTTACCGGGATGGCCAATCGGTATCCCACAAACCCCAGCCTTATATTTTTGACGATATTCAGGGTCATTTTGCCGAGAAAGAAATAGCCCTGTTGGGGCAAGCTGGTATATTCGGTGAGTATGGTAATAGTTTTCATCCTGATGAGAATATAACCTTACGTTCGCTACTAAAGGCGATGCTGACTGCTAAAGAGGGTATCCATTATACCAGCAGCATTGATGATCAGGAATTAATCAAACATTGTCAGAGATTAGGTTGGATTAAAGAAAGCCCTGATTTAAATGGTGAGGTAAATCGGGAAAGCTTATCTCTGCTGATGCTCCGTTTCCTGGAAATAGAATATCTTACCCAATTAGAAGGTATATACCAGATACCTTATCAGGATGCAGTCTCATTATCTCCATCATCCAAAGCTATAGCAGCGCTTACCTGGGGACTCGGTATTATAAAAGCTGATGGCAAGAACTACGATCCCGCCCATATAGTCAGCCGGGGCGAGGCCGCTGCGGCCCTGGTACACACCCTGGCGGTCAATACTCGACCGTAAAACGGAGGTCCGAAATCAGATGTCGGATGCCGAAATTTGGGGAAGAAATTGGCGGAGCCAATTTCTTCCCTTGTTCTCTGACTTCCTACCTCGTGTCTGCCCGGCGTACCACTGAAACCATCTAGGCGTCCTGGCGGTATAGCAAAACACAGCTTACTGTTCCTAGTACGGCAACGCCTACCAGGAATAATAGGCCACTAGTATAACTGCCACTAACCTGGATTAACCAACCCATAATGAAGGGCGAAATGGCTGACAACAGATTTCCTACTCCGCTGACTATTCCGGAACCAGTTACCACTAAATGTGCGGGTAATGATGTTTGCATAATAGCCCATACAGTAGGATAAACAAATTCGTTAATGGCTACTGCCAAAGCCATGAACACCACCGCTCCGATAGGTGAAGGTACCAGAGCAATGCCCATGGTGGCCAGGGCTACACAGCTAAGGGCAGCTATTCCAATAATACTTTGGGACTGGACCCGATCTACAAGTCTGCCCCCGGTAAGTATACCTACCACTGCCATTGCATAGGCCAGGGATATATAGCCTGCCATACCGCTGATATCAAAATTACGAGCTTGTACCAGATATTGGGGCATCCAGGTCATCAATCCCCACCAACTACACAAAAAAGCGGTATATATTACTGCCAGTAACCAAAAAGAAGCGTTTTTTAGTAGTTCCCTTGTCCCCCTTGAATCTGCGGGAGAGCTTTCTGTTTTCTGGTTATCCTGATTATGAGAAACTATATATTGCATTTCTGGTGCTGATATATAAGGATTATTGGTGGGTTGGTCAGATATCCAGTGTAACCCCAGCGGTATAACAGCTAGCAGACCTAACAGTCCGGGAATAAAAAAACTATATTCCCAACCCAGGCGGTAAATTATCCAGGAAAAGAGCGGTAAAGAAATTACTAGTGCCAGGCAGCCGCCTACACCGACAACAGCATTAGCAGTACCTCGTTCTTTCGGGGGAATCCAGTTTTTAACCAGTAAACTTATATTAGGATGATATATGCCATGTGCCAGTCCCAGTATCACTCGTACCAGAATGAGGGCAGTAAAAGAAGCCACCCAGCCCCCGACCAGCATGGACAGAGTACCGATAATAACACCCAGAAACAACGCCCGCCGTGGTCCTAACCGATTACTAATAGGGACCGATAACATGTTGGACAAGGAATAAACTAGCAGGAAAACAGTCATTAGCATTCCCTGCTTGGCTGCTTGTCCGATTAGCCCCATTTCCTCCAGGAATCTATGGTCTACAAGCAGTACTCCGATGTTGGAACGCTGCAAATAAACTAAAACCCACATGACTGCCAAAATAATTATTAATGTATAACGATATTTACCTTGACTAGTGCTATTACTCAACAAAACCCCATCTTTCCTCTGGTATATTTCGAATTTAGCATATACCTATAATTTCACCACCAAGTTTTGATAGTTGTCAACCCCGGGACATCCTTTTATTGCCAGACGTACCGATATCTAGAGTATTTTCTTACTATCTGTTATAATAGAAGTAACAAATAGGGACCTCCAAGCTCCTTACTTAGTTAGCTGTTACTGGGAGTATTGAGGTTTACGAAACATTAAGTCCTGACCGAAGGGTCCCAATTAAGCGAACAATTATATTATACAGATATAAATAATAATTGTGCGGTTTGGGGCCGGGGCCATGATATACCGCATATGATTCGGTGAGTTTATTTGAGAGAATGTTGTGGTCTAAAACGTTACCTTAGAAAGGGGAGATGTTAATGAAAACCATGACTACTTTCGAGAAGCTACTTAAAACCGAAAAGCAAAAGCGAATTGCTAAAACGCTATGTCAAATTTGTAACCACCCTATAGGTGCTAAGCCATATATTATGTTCGAGGAGAGATATTTCCACTCCGTTTGCTTGAAAAAAGAAGACAAGCAAGATAGGTAAGATACTATGGATCAACAAAAAGCATTAAACCGCCAAACATGTATATCGTGGCCCAGGTTAACCGCTTCGGTAGAAACCAACAGTTAATTCAACCACCAACAGAGACGGATTGCGTTTCTCCCTTCCGTTACCAGCACCCTATTTTCTTATTATCTTTATATAAAAATGCCGCTGTCGAGGTCCATCAAATTCACAGAAAAAAATCCCCTGCCAGGTGCCCAGCACCAAGCGGCCTTCCGCGATGGGAATAAGCTCTGAAGCGCCTATAACACTAGCTTTTAAATGGGCGGCGGAATTACCCTCCCCGTGATGATCACCAGGATGATTCCAGGGATACATTTCATCCAGCCTCATTAAGATATCGTGGACTACATCCGGGTCCGCATTTTCATTGATAGTAATAGCCGCAGTAGTATGGGGACAGTAGACTAAAACCATACCTGTTTCTACTTTCTCCTGCTTGATAAAACCTTCTATTTGCGCAGTAATATCTAGCATTTGCGCATGTTTTCCGGTCTGTAGCTTAACTTTGTGCAGCATAAAACATCCTCCCTATAAATTTATTAAGCCTGAACCTTTTCCTGGATTTCAATCGTAGTTGTAATGTGTAATGAACTTTCTGCTGGTATCTCAATAATAGCAGTATTTTCAAGGACAAAGCGAATTATCCCATAGGTATGAGTATCAAAGGTATCGTAAATACGGCCTGCACTATGGCACCCCCTTGGTACCGTATTCGGACTATTGGCCATATATCCGACTTGCCCAAGTGGCATCAGGTACACAGCAATCGCTTCGTCATCATAATCATTTTCCAGATCCTTTTTCAGCATAATTACCTGATTTGGTTTTAATACTCGAGTTCCATAATAATGTTTACAACCTACAATTGCTCCATATCGTGTAGTCATTTTATAACCCCTCCTATCCCCAGAATACAAATATTAGCTCAAGCCCCACCCTGGGTAATTAAATTCTACCATATCATGGTGACAACTACAGGTCATCTGATGGTTTAAGTTAGTGCCCCTATGGACGTAAATTGAAAAACAGGGAATAACCACCAACAGTTTAGTTTTAGTGTATAATTAACGAACACCTTTAAAAAGAAGGGAGGAGGTTATTATTGTTAAATCACAAGCATATGACCCCCGTAATTCAATTTAAATATAACCTGACCCCGGTCACTATTTTCATAAGTGGTTGTGTGTCTCGCACTCAAGCAGGCATTTTTTGGCTTTACAATTGCATTAATTAGCTCCACAATATATAACAAAGGGGGAAGTTATTCTTGGGCAGGAAAAATCCGCTAACCAAGCCATTTCTTAAATGGGCTGGTGGCAAAAGACAGCTAATCCCGGAAATAGCTAAACATGTACCCAAATTTAGTACTTATTATGAACCCTTTGTTGGCGCTGGTGCCGTATTTTTCCACTTACAGCCAAATAGAGCAATTATTAATGACTCTAATAGTCAATTAATAATGACTTATCGGGTTATAAAAGATAACTTGGATGAGCTTATTGCCATACTTGAGTTACATAAGCAGAATAATTCGGAAAAATATTATTATAAAATTCGAGAGCTTGATAGGGAACCTGATGTATTTAAGAGTTTAAGTGATGCACAAAAAGCCGCGCGTTTGATATATCTAAATAAAACATGTTATAACGGTTTATACCGGGTAAATTCACAAGGTTTGTTCAATGTACCATACGGACGCTATAAAAATCCCGTAATCTACGAACCTGCAGTACTATTAGCCATTAATAAATCTTTAAATTCCGCAAATGTGACAATAATGGATGGTGATTATGCTGATGCTCTTATTAACGCTGATAAAAAGTCCTTCGTTTATTTAGACCCTCCTTATCACAGTCCAGATAACACTAATTTTACGGGCTATCAAGCAGGTGGATTTGATGAAAAGGAACAAATCAGGTTACGAGATACTTATAAAGAACTAACCAATCGGGGAGTTAGGTGTTTGTTAAGTAACTCCGACACTAGTTTTATCCGCGAATTATACCGTGATTTCACCATTGAAACGGTGGAAGTTAGTCGAGCAATTAATTCTAATCCTGACGGTCGCGGTAAAGTAAATGAGGTTTTGATTAAAAACTATTAACAGGTGGTTATTATGGCGAGGGTTTATAGGAGTATTGAGCAATCATGGGAGATACTGTTTGACAAGTATGATATTGTGTCAAAGGTACAAAAAGATGGGCTATTCCGTATTTCATCTGCTCAGATTAATACTGTTAAAGAAGCACGATTGATGGCAAAATTTGATCAATCAGTCCAATTACCAGGAATTTTTAAAGAAAATCAATTATTTATACTACCAGTTGCTAGGGGTGAATATATAATTGGTTCTTTCTCCGTATACTCAACCATTACCTACTCGGATATTCGCCCCCGACCGGTCGCAATTCCTCATTTAGAGAGTATAGACTATACTAATCTTTATAGTGAGGCGTCAGCCTTGTTGTTTGCTTATAATAGTGGTATTATTCACGACATTATGGGGGCAGAACAGGTTAATTTTACTGTCAATGGTAGAATGTCCTCTGGCACTTTTGATTTTAATATCAATGACTATTCTGACCCATCCCTAACGCATAAAATATTAGTTCAAAATGCACAGCTTGAAATAGACGCTGGTTACGAAAGTGAAAAAGCATTTTGTATTTGTGAAGCTAAAAATATCGTGGCTGAAGAAGTCCTTATTAGACAGTTATATTACCCCTATCGGTTATGGAAATCTAAGATATCTAAGCCGGTAATACCAGTGTTTTTGGTTTATTCAAATGATATTTTTCATGCCTTTATTTATCAGTTTGAAGACGATAATCATTATAACTCATTGAAATTATTGGAACACAAAGCATATACTTTTGCAGACGATGAAGTTTCTCTTTCAGAAGTTATCAACATATGGAAAGGAATTAAACCAATTTCAGAACCAAACATTACCTTTCCCCAGGCAAATTCATTCGTTCGCATAGTAGACTTGTTATCATTATTGTATGAGCGCGAGCTAACGAGGGATGAAGTTACTAGCCAATACGGGTTTGATAGCCGCCAGACTAATTATTATGTTTCCGCATGTGAATATTTAGACCTAATTAAAAGAACAAATACTTCTGAAGGATATAGAATATATGAATTAACTGACGAAGCTAGAACAATAATGGGTTCAAAGTTTAAAGATAAATATTTGGCACTTATTAAGAAAATATTAGAAAGGCCAGTGTTTTATAAAGCATTTGGTTTAGCTATTAATGCAGGTCAACTGCCTGGGAATCAGGAGATTTGCAAGATAATGATGGAGTCGAACTTAGATATTAATCAAAAAACCATTTGTAGGCGTTCTTCCACAGTTAGTGGCTGGATCGATTGGATTTTAAAACAGTGTGTAATGGAATAACTAACTGAGGTAACTTATGGCAACTAAAAAAGAGAAATGGGAACCGGATAATTTTGAATTACAATTAAATACGGTATGGAGTTTTCCAGATCGCGGAGACTGGGCTACCCATAACAGTAAATACCGTGGTAATTGGTCCCCATATATTCCGCGTAACTTAATATTACGATATTCCAAAGAAAAGAATATGATTTTGGACCAGTTTGCCGGCGGTGGCACTACCCTGGTGGAGGCCAAACTTCTCAATAGAAATGTTATCGGTGTTGATATTAATCCTAATGCTTTAGAATTATGTCGTGATGTGACAAACTTTGAACGTGATAACTGCGGTAAGGTTTATATACGTCGTGGGGATGCACGTAAATTAGATTTTATTCCTAGCGAAACTATAGATTTCATTTGTACTCACCCGCCATATGCAAACATAATTCAATACAGCAAAGACATTGAAGCTGATCTTTCCCATTACGATATAGACGCTTTCTTGGAACAAATGAAAAAAGTAGCCGCTGAAAGTTATCGGGTCTTAAAGGAAGATAAGTTTTGTGCCATTCTTATGGGTGATACCCGCAAAAAAGGGCATGTAATTCCTATGAGTTTTGAAGTAATGAAGATTTTCGAATTTGCTGGTTTCAGACTTAAAGAAATTATTATAAAAGAACAGCACAATTGTAAAACAACCGGCTATTGGCAATCGAAAAGCATAAAGTATAACTTTTTACTATTGGCCCACGAATATTTATTCGTTTTTCGGAAGTAAACTAGTAATTACCTTCTACAATTGCTCCATATCGTGTAGTCATTGCATAACCTCTCCTAATCCCCAGAATACAAATGTTAGCTCTGGTGTAATTAAATTCTACCATACCATGGTGACAGCCGCAGGTCATCAGTTTTGCATACCTGGCAGTTTATGATAAAATATAGCACGATAAATTTTAATGGCAAACCCACCGATTTGCAGTAAAACAACTATATTAACAGGAGGCAGTTTTTATGAATAAGGTTGAAAAGGCGCTGATACATGCTCTATTTGTCCACCTGCATCACAACACCGACAAAGCCATTGATTTTGCCCTATTTAAACAGCTTAATGAAAAAGTTAACCAGACCTGGCCCGGAGCTTTACTAGTAGGACCAGATGCTAATGATGATGCTGCTGTAGTTAGAATACCTGATTCCGATTGCTTTATTAGTGCTAAAATGGAAAGCCACTGTTCGCCCAGTGTTCCCCGGCCTTATGATGCTGCCGCTACTGGAGCCGGAGGGGCCATGCGTGATGTTGTGGCTATGGGGGGCAGACCCATGTTTCTATTAGATTTCATTGGTACCCGTCCTCTGGAAGACGAAGTTATTGTTGGCCCCTGCGGTTTTGAGGGTGAATGTACCTGCGGTAATTGTGAAATTATGACCAGTAAAGATAGAATCAACCTGATGCTTAAAGGGATTGCGGACATGTGCGAAAGCATGGGTGTATTTGTAGTGGGAGGAGGCTTTTCCACTTCATTTAGCGATATCGTTCCCGCTATGGTAGTAGCAGTTATTGGCAAACAAATTACGGAAAAACCCCTTACCAAACCGGCAAAATCCCGGGGTGATAAAATCATTATAATCGGGGAAACGGGTACCGATGGTAATGACACCCTGTACCGGGCGGGCTTAGTACCGGTGCTGCAGCCTGCGGAGGCGTGTTTTGCCGAGGAAAGGGCTACTATGGACGCTACCCTGGCTGCCTTTACTGCCGGGGAAATAAAAGCCTGCTCTGATTTGGGGGCGGCGGGAATTGGAGCTGCTGTATGTGAATCCGCTCGTTTTGGAGGTTTAGGCGCAAAAGTTGAACTGGATAAAGTCCCGGTTAAAACCAAGGATATTACTCCCGAAGAGATATTTATTTGTGAGACTCAGGCCCGGATGTTACTACAAGTGGAGCCGGAAAATGTTGATAAAGTACTGGAAGCTATTCGTAGCAAGAACGGCATTGCAGCCGTAATTGGTGAGATTACTGACCAGGACGAAAACGTTTTTACCTATAACGGTCAGGTCATAGCTACTATACCTAACAAACCTTCTCCTGAGATTTTACAGGAATTAGCATAAGATTAAAGTCAGGGAAAATTCCCTGACTTATTTACATATAGGAGAGTTTTATGCGAAAGGCATTTATAGCCCTGGGGGCTCTGTTTTTCAGCATGGTTGTGGTAGCAAGTGCTCTGGGCGCTGCCAATGCAGACGAGGCAGAAGACATAACCATATTCTTACAAATGAATAATCCACACGCAATAGTCAGTGATAAAATTGTTTTAATTGATGGGGATAATCCGGAAGTAAAACCTATTATAGAAAACAACCGGACTTTAGTACCCTTGCGCTTTTTAGCTGAAAACTTACATATTCATATACAGTGGGATGAAGCTGTCGGTAAAGCCATATTAGCCAAAGAGGGCAGAGTAGTAGAATGTTATCCTGACAGCTGTACGGTTATGATTGATAATATTGCTGTAGAACTAGATGTTCCTGCGAAAATAATTGCAGGTAGGCTCTATATTCCTTTGCGGGCCATCAGTGAGCTGTTTGGCCAAAACGTCTCATTTAAAAAGGAAATAATCATGGTTACAGAGCTAGACACCTCTTTGCAAGATTACAGCCCCGATAAGTTTATCGAGATATACTCCAGTTTTGCAGAAATGTTACCCCCACCAAACCAACAACTATCACCTACTATACAAAAGCTAGCAAAAAGCACTAACAATACAGTACTGGTAAGCATATATGATTTTAGCACCGACACATCTATTAATTACGGTGGCCACGATAGATTTTATCCGGCTAGTTTAACCAAGGTTCTTTATTTGCTCAGTTTTCTGGAAGAAACTCAGGCAGGTAACTTGCAACTGCAAAATACATATACACTAAAGCAAGCTGATAAATATGCCCGAGGAACTTGGGTAGGCGGTACCGGGACACTTCAATATCAAAAAAACGGCAATAAATACTCCTATGACCAATTATTATCCTATATGATTAGCATCAGTGATAATGTAGCTGCCAATATTATTTTAGATACTCTGGGATATGAAAAGATAAACTCTCTAAGTAAACGATTTGGCCTTAATGACACTATGATTAATCGAAAATACTATGAAATAAATTCTCCCCTGCCGGCCAATTATACTACCGTGTCAGATTTAAATAAAATGCTAGTTCTGCTAGAAAACCGGTTGGTGGTTAATGATAGTCTTTCTGGCCAGGGAATAACCTATTTAGTACAAACCTGTGACAAAAATCGGATAGCTCGGAATATTACTGGCGATATAGTAATTGCCAATAAAACAGGTACCGTATCTACTTTATCCGGGGATATGGCCCTGGTATATTTCCCCCACCGAGAGCCAATTGCCTTAACCATAGTGCTTAAAAACAATACAGGTATTAATTATAATAAAGCAGACCAGGAAATCGGGAAACTGGCGCAAACGATAATAGAACATTATAACTGCCAGCCCAACTATTCCCTATATATTAACGGAGAGCTTATAGCAGATAATATACGTCTGCGGTTTATAAATAGCAGACCTTATATCGAATACCACCATGCTATAGACCGCCAATCAACAGAGAAAATCAGTATAGGCGGTAAGCAATTTATTTCCCTCAATTCTTTGACTGCAGGTAATGAATACAGTTATTACATTAGCAAACATCCTACACCTGCAGTAGTAATAATTAAACCATAAACTTGTCAAACATCAGAGACGCTGAAAAAGACCATCGGGCAGTTCCTGTACCAAGTTTTGCTCGGTAAGATAGCGCAGATGATTGCGGATAGTCATTTTTTCCCAAAAAATTTCGTATAGATTCTGCTGCCCGGGAAAAACCAGGCGGAATTCGGCGAGGTCATCCAGGCTACGGGGTGTCCGCAGCAGTTCAAATATTTTTTGGTTACGTTCCAGAACTACCTGGATAAATCGGTCTAACTGTTGAGGAATATTTTCGGTTTGGACGCGGCGATGCGAAGGTACAATAATTCGTGGAGCTATGGTTTTTATTTTTTCCACGGACTGAATTAAATCTCCCACATCTGCAGTATTACTGCTGTACCAGGGACCGGCTGCAACTAAATCGATGTCAGCACTAAAAAAGATGCCTTCCTTTTCCAGATAAAATCCGTAATGACCGCTGGTATGGCCGGGCAGGTGTACTGTCGTTAAGGAGATTTTACCTAAATCAAGCACATCCCCATCAGTAAAAGCTCCGGCCAGGGGCATAGGTCGAAATCCAGGCTGAGCCAGTACATCATCGGGCAGGGGGATTACCTGTCCGTATGCTTTCCGTTTAAATCCCATCAAAGGTTCCCAGAGATGATAACCATGAAAATCGAGGTACTCCGCCTCATCACTATAAGTTAAGCGTTCCTCATACCCCGCCATAAGCTTGCTATTTTTAAATAGGCTGTCACCATGTATATGGTCAAAATGAAAATGGCTTAATAGAGCCAGTTGAATCCGGTCACAGTCCAGAGCAGCAAACGCTCGGGCTCCGGCACCCAAATCAATTACCGTAGGAATATCATCCTCAATATACATGCAGTTACAGTAGGGGTAACTAGGTTTCGTCTCCGGGGTTATCACCCATATATCCTGTGCTAGTGAGATAAGCACACCTATCACTCCTGATAAACTTTCCACCTATTTCGTTACCAAACCTTGCAGTTCCTGCCAAAAAGGCCCAAACATTTTTTAAAAGCAAGTATTTACTAAGCTTTATGATGAGTTATATAATAAAATAGTAAATTTTGACCAAAGTTATAAATGAACGAAGGGATGAAACTTGTCCACGGATAATTCACAAGGTAATATTAATAAGAAGAGTTCAGATGATGCCTACCAGGTGGAAAGAGCGCAACTAACCGACATGGTGCCCATGCTGGATTTATGGAGAGCTACCCCCGGACTGGGAGTAGGTCAGGGAGACGAAGAGAAAGCGCTTAAGGTTTTTATAGAAAGAAACCCTTCCACTTGTTTAGTCCTGCGGATTAATGAAGGCTTAATTGGGACCGTATTAGGTGGTTTTGATGGGCGTCGGGGATATATATATCACCTGGCGGTACATCCGGATTATCAGGGTAGAGGATATGGTCGGATGTTGCTCAAACAGGTAATTAACGAACTAAAATCTCTGGGAGCCTTGAAAATTCACCTATTTGTTTTCAGGGATAACCAACCAGCTACCAAGTTTTATCATCACCAGGGGTGGGAGTTGCGCCACGATATACAGGTGTTTTCCTGGGATACCACCCGGGATAATAAATTGCCGAAAGCAACCCCTGGACCAGAAGCATCTTCCTTGAGCGCAGGAGAGTAAAAATATTAAGAGGTGAACTAATTAATGAAAGAAGACCGCATAATTATCATGGGTGCAGCCGGGAGGGATTTTCACAATTTTAATACCTATTTCAGGGATAATCCGCTGTACCGGGTAGTAGCATTTACTGCTACCCAGATTCCCGATATTGAGGGCAGATTATACCCCCCCTTGTTAGCAGGAAGCAGATACCCGGAAGGTATCCCTATATATGCCGAGGAGGAATTACCGGAATTAATAGAAAAATATGACGTTGACCAGGTGATTTTTGCTTATAGCGATGTCCACCATGAATACGTAATGCACCAGGCTTCCCTGGTTATGGCCTGCGGAGCCGATTTCCGCTTGATGGGACCCCAAACCACTATGCTTAAATCTAAATGTCCGGTAGTAGCTATTACCGCAGTTAGAACTGGTAGCGGTAAAAGTCAGACTACCCGTTACGTTGCCGGGTTACTTACTGAAGCAGGCAAGAAGGTTGCAGTTATCAGGCACCCTATGCCCTATGGCAACCTGGAAGAACAGGTATGCATGCGGTTTGCCACTTATGATGATTTAGACAAATTCCAGTGTACCATCGAAGAAAGAGAAGAATTTGAGCCCCACATTGATAGCGGTATGGTGGTATATGCCGGGGTTGATTACGAAGTTATATTGCAGCAGGCGGAAGCAGAAGCTGATGTAATCATTTGGGACGGAGGAAACAATGATATTCCTTTCTATGTTTCCGATATACACATAGTAATAGTTGACCCTCACCGTCCCGGGCATGAAACTAGTTATCATCCGGGAGAAACTAACTTGCGTATGGCAGACATTGCCATTATCAACAAAATTGACTCCGCTGACCCTGCCAAAGTAGAGGAGGTCAAGGAAGCTATAAACAGATACAATCCAGCAGCTACCGTTGTTCTGGCCAATTCGCCTATTAGCGTAGAACAACCTGAATTGATTAAAGGCAAAAAAGTACTGGTAGTGGAAGACGGCCCTACACTTACTCATGGCAGCATGGCTTATGGAGCCGGCGTAATAGCAGCGGAAAAACTGGAGGCCGGTGAATTGCTGGACCCCCGACCTTATGCCGTAGGCAGTATTAAAGAAACCTTTGCCAAATACAACCACTTATCCAGGTTACTTCCCGCCATGGGTTACGGTAAGACACAAATTCAGGAACTAGAACAGACTATTAATAGCTCACCTGCGGAAATAGTCGTCATTGGAACCCCCATCGACCTGCGTCGGGTAATGACCATTAACAAACCTGCAGTAAGAGTCGGCTACGAACTGGAAGAAATAGGTACTCCCCAGCTAAAAAGACTGCTGGCCAAAATCCTATAAATAAGCCCGGGGACAGTTTTCAAACTTATTATTAATGCCAATTACAGGCCGGCAGGCTATACTGTATATAGACTGACCGGCTTTTAATTTATAAGTTAGGGGCGGAATAATTAAATGGTTTGACCAGGGCAAGCGGGTTAGAGCAGTGAAGTAAAAGAACAGAAATATTAATGGTGGGTAGAAAACATGGATGAAAACAACCACTTCCAAAATGAGGAGAATAAAAACATCATAACTGAAGAAGAATGGGAATTATGGGAGGAAGATGAAACTACTGCAGGTAAACGAAACCATCCCGCAGTAAAAATTGGAGCCGTAATAATCTTAATGGCATTCATTGCATTTTCCTACGCCTGGCTGCCCTTTTTATGGCCACCTCATCTGGATTTTTTAAAACAGGATAAGGCCTTATCCGAGGAAGATTTGGTACGCCAGAGTAAACCGGCAGTAGTTTATGTTCAGACCACCAGGACCGGGGGAGCAGTAACCAGCACCCAGGGTACCGGCTTCAACCTGGAACCGCAAGGGATAATCGTTACTAATCGCCACGTGGTTGAGGGAGCTTCTGCGGTAGAGGTTACCTTTAGCGATGGTAATCGCTTATTCAGCCAGGACATAGACTTTATTGACGGTTATGACCTGGCCGTAGTAAAGCTTAAAGGTAAAGACCTGCCCTTCTTATCGGCAGTTACAGACCAGATGGTAGAGATAGGACAAACCGTAACCATTATCGGCAATCCTCGCGGATTTCAGCAGGTTTCTTCCCGAGGCGAAGTAAAGGAATATTACAAAACCGAAACCGGGATGTTGGTATATACCATTGCCGCCACTATCGCCCCCGGCAGCAGCGGCAGCCCGGTTTTTGATGAAAAAGGCCAGGTAGTTGGCATCATTTACGCTACCGGAACCTTAACCATTGATGGTGAAGAACAAAACCGGGCTCTGGCCATTCCTGCTACCGCATTAAATAAGCCATAGTGTAAAATTTATCCCCCCATCTGTAGGGGCGAACCCATGTGTTCGCCCGGATTCCCATACCAATCAGCTGAAGGCACAAGCGATACATTCCCTTATTACCGGGTCGGGCAACGGGTAGAAAAGCCCGGCCGGGTCTAACCGTACCGCCCAGAACATCAAATCACGGGCAGTTTCATCTAATTCAGCCGCAAACTGCGGGTTAACCCCACATTGTTGCTGCAATTGGCGCACCTTCTCCGCTGCTGCAGTTACTACTGCTTCAGGTGGCAGGTTAGTTTCCGAGATACCAAAGGCATCTGCCAGGGCTTCAGCATTGGGCAGATAATGGGTAGGATACTGCTCCATTAAAATAGGGATAAGCACGGCATTAGCTTCTCCGTGGGGAATACGAAGTTGCCCCCCTACCGCATGGGCTATATTATGAATAGGGTAGAAGAGCCCTGACATAGCAAAAGACATTATCGCCATATTACTGGCTACCAGCATCTTAGTACGAGCTTCCAGGTCCCGGCCGTTTTCCACCGCTGCCG
>DUMX01000258.1 GCA_012839665.1 Gelria sp. | reverse complement strand
ATTAATGTTTTTCTTAAATTGTTTTTTGTTTTCCATCCCATCAATTCCTAATCTCCTTCCTAATCTAATGCAACAGGAACTATTCTAGCCTGCCGGATGCTATAAAAGTACTGCAATCCTTACTCCCCCCATACTTATAAAAGACCAAAATAAATGCCCGGCAGAAAAATCATTGCCGGGCATAAATATGCCTTTTTCTGCTCCTTTCCACAATGGGAGGCACACCCGTTTCCCGGCGTACCCTAACGGCCTGAAACCCTGGTATTATAACTTTAGGTGTTCAGGCTCGGAGTTATGTTATTTATTCGGATTAATTGCAGGTATTCGACATAAATGTAATATTTCCTGCAATTAAATAAGTCTGTATTCGCCTTTTTAAATAACCTGTCAGTTATTCAAATTTACCCCTAACAAACAATCCATTTTATCAATAAACATATTGATGTCGCTTTTAACATTCAGGGATATTTCTGAGAGATTATTTAGTGCCTTAATTATTTTCTCAGGATGAATATTAAACCCGTATATATTGCGAAAAACATGCCGAAACCCACGTAAATCATTGAGCTTAGAAGCAGTAGTTTTGCTTAATACTGATGGTCTTGCATCTTTAATATCCCAGGTCATTTGTTGTAATAGCTTTTTATGCCAATCTTCACCTTTCGGCAGGGTATTATCAATATCAACAGCAACATGGATAAATATTTTTTCCAAGCAGGAATAATAATCGTGCAGATAGGTTTCCAAAACCCTGCATGAATCTTCATCTGATAATGGATAACCACGAAAAGTGTTAGTATGGATACCAGGAAATAAATTATAACCTGCTAAACGGCCTTCAATCCTGTTGAGGTTTTCTAGTTCTTCCTTAACTCTTCTCGCAAAGGCGAGGTAGTCCTGCTGGTTAATCAGATTTCCACCCCCTGCTCTAAAACTTTTTTTCTTAAAGAGGAAACGGCCTCCTCTGAGCATACCAGATCGAAATTAAATGGACTAGCGATGTCTTCAACATCTACCCATGCTTTCCAATAATCACCCTTAAAGCCTACAACAAATATATCTAAATCAGAACGTTCGTGGAATTTGCCCCATACCAGAGAACCATATAAATATACCTTTTCTGCCTGATATTTTTCTTTTAGTAGCACAGCTATTTCCTTGACTTTCTTCCAGGCCTGCACGGGACGTTCTTTATTTATTTTTTCCTTCTTGTTTCGGTTTAATAAAAAGGAATCCAAGAATTCTTCGTTAAACCCTTTTTTTAAACATTCTTTACGCCACTCTTTAGAACCAATCATAAATAACGCCCCTTTATTTTTGAACGTACATACAATCTTCTTTCATAATTGTATCATTTCTTATAATTTCACTATCTATTTGAAAGGATATATTGGTATATCCACAATATTACATTTATATCATATTATAGATATGGAGTGAGTTCAATGCTTAAAACAGACCTTGTCTTTAATACCCGGAAGGGGCCAGAGCCAGTATGCGACTGGCGATCATCGCTAATTCCGCCCGGGATACCTTATCCAGGGGGCGTAAGTTGTTCTTTTCATCCGGGGTTATAATACCTAATCCGTAAGCCAGACCTACATAGTTATATCGGTTGGCGCTAATTTTACCTGCATCTTTGACCGGGGTGGTGATGGGGTTTTTAATTTGGGCAATATTATCGTAGCCCAGGCTTTTAATTACCCAAACCGCCAGTTCTTCACGATTGATATAGCCCTCTGGATTAAACTGTCCCCGAGGGGAAATAATTCCCCGATTTGCGGCCAGGGCAAATGTTTCGTAGTCAGGGTCGTCGGCCTTAATGTCAACTAATTCTACCTGTTTACTGCGAGCATAACTGTAATAGGCTCGCGGGTTAGTAGATGTAAGTACTGCTTTTAATGCTTCCCGTCTGGTTATTGCCTCATCGGGGTTTATGGTATCGGTAAGTAACCCGTTTTCATTTAACATGGATAAGGCTGGCGCTGACCAGTGACTGGCAAAAGGTGCTTTTGAGGAATTTGCAGTCGGGTCGATTTTCCCCCCATATATCATAGCACCGCTGTGTGCATCTACTCGAGGACGGGAAATTAAGTAGGCCAATCGCGGTTCTCCAGTTTCTTTATAATTTTTGTCAAGTGTAGACATATGGACCAGTTCGATATTTAACTGCTGCGTCAAAATTGCTTGTACTCTGGTTTGGTCCAGCATTTGGTTTAATGAACGACACTGAACCGGTCTCCATCTAATATGGTAACCAAGTAGTTCTCCAGTTTGCTGGCTAATGGTAACAGTTATGTTGTCCCGGTCAAAAGGTATGCCATTTAGCAAGCGGACAAAAGTAAAGATATGTTTTCCCGGTTCATAGTCGGTACCGGCGGTTGGCTTAAGAACTAACAGGTTTTCTTTTCCCGGACTATGTTTTTTTATAGCTTGCCGGGCTATTGGAAGTGCCTGCTCCCAGCTAACCGGATTACTGATTGCAGAGTTACCTTCGCTTTTATAGAATCCGGTAACTTCACCGGTATAGGCATCTATTTCTACTCTTAACCCAGAATCATCTTCATCATTTCTGAGACTGTATGACCAGTGTTCCTCTTTATATCCGGGGCCACTGCCTCCGCCACCGCCACTCCTTATAATTTCACCCTCAAACCCTGCTGCCAGTAAAAACTGACGAGCAGCTTCCTGGGCCTGGCGGGGGTCAACTTCTGTTTCCGTCAATGGCGGCTCATTGGTAGCTGGCCCGTTCAGCAGCGAAGTAAATTCGCTGTTATAAATCTTAATTTGCTCCTGCGGAAGCTCCTGTCCCTGATAATTCAAGAACTTACCGGTAAGGGCATCAATATACATGGCTTCTGTATTTAGTTCATAAACCGGAATAATTTGCTCAGTAATATGACCATCTTTAGTAGTAGAGTATTTGTAAGCAGGATAAACCCCAGCCTGGTTTAACAAGATGGCTATAGCTTGTTCCTGGGAAATATTAATTTTCCCCGGGGAAAATTGAGTCTCTTTACAGCTGTTGTTATAATGGGTAATCAACCCGGTATAGGCATCCACCCCAATCATAACCTGCTCCCAATTTACTGCTACCCCATCAACCATGCGGTTCCAACAAAAACTATAGTAGGTAGTTAAGCTGGTGTTAGGATTAAATGAAGGGATAATCCCCTGAGCCAGCTTAAGCGAGTCTTTTATCTCGGGCGCCATTGCGGCCAGGAAGCTTTGAGCCTTCTGTAATGCCTGCTCCCGGGTCAGCTTGACCTGTTTTCCCTGGTAATACTCCGGCAGCGGATTATAGTTCATAGTTAATACCCTGCCGGTTATCGCATCAACCGAACCGCTAAGCACACGGTGACCGGAGCCAGGTCTAACCCCGGTTTCTGGTGAACCAAATTCCCAGATCGGGTGACCGTCAGAAGAGTAACCTTCCTGTTCCATTTTTAACTCCACTCCCCGAGTTAACTCCGGGAAAGCCCTGATAATCGATTGCGTGGCCTCTTCCCGAGAAATCATGTTATACTCCCCGGTGGCTGAACCATCCTGTTGGTTGGCAATGGGCATTGCTATCGGAATAGAGTTTGTCGCTAGAACTGGTTCCGGCACCGTAAGAGCAAATACCATAAGACAGATTAGTGCTACTCTTGTTTTCCACATAAGAATAATCCCCCCTGGCAACTATTAACTGTATTATAGTATAAAAGCTACCTTGCGAGGGATATGTTCCAATTTATTTAAATAGTTTTGAATATTCGTATGCCCCGTTTACTATATGGTATACGTAGACAACTTCACCAATCAGTCGATATATGCAAACATATTTGCCGCACACCAGCATTCTATAATCGGCATCTCTAAGCTCTGCATCCGGTGCATATGGACAGGATAAGGGAAATTCCTCCAGCCTGGAAAGTGCATCAAGTATTTTATCAGTAATTCTCCTTGCTGAAACAGGACCCACCACATGTAAATGATAGCTTGCAATTTCATCTAGTTCTTTCCAAGCCGGAGATAAGATTTCCAGCCTGAATTTAGCCATTATACTTTTCCTCCAGGCGCTTTTTTGCTTCTTCTATAGTAATAGTAGTTTCTTCTGATAATCTGGATTGTTCCGCGATAGCTATCTTTGAGCGTAGCTTTAATATCTGTTCCCTTTTCTCAAAGGCTTCAATGCTCATAACAACAAGATCACCTTCACCATTTTTTGTAATATATATAGGCTCTTCCACTTCGTGGGCAAGGGCCGATATGGCACCATAATTATTTCTTAGTGTGGTTGAAGACTTAATAATCATCATGTATCACCTCGCATTAATAATTCTACTATTATTATACGTTAATTCTGCCAGATAATAAATGTTTTTAGTAATAATAAGTACAGAACTGCCCTTAAATTATTATCAGTTAACCGCTTTAACCCGACTACCTTCCTTAAGTTCCAGGCTTCCATCCCGGACTACGGTTTCGCCTACCTTGATTCCCTTAATAACCTCGACCCATTGCTGATTTTTTTCACCTATTTCAATCGACCGTTCTTCTATACGGTTTTCATTTACCACCAGGACGCGGTAATACCCGTCTTCAGTAAGCCGTACCGATTCACGAGGGAGCAGAATAACTCCTTCCTTACGCAGGGTTTCGATAGCAACCCGTACCTCATATCCGGGCTGCAGATTCGCCGATTGGTTTAAAGCAATAACCACCGGGACCCGGCGCTGGATTACCCCCAGGGCGGAGGTTTTCTCGTAAGCGCGGGGATAGATTTTGCTGACCTGACCGCTGAGAGCCTGGTCACCTAATACGGGAGCAGTAATCCGGGTAGTCTGCCCGGTTTTTACCCGCCGGGTGTCATCACTTAAAAGCTCAGTTTTAACCTCCAGTTGGTTATCAGCCCCGATTTGAACCAATGGTGTACCTGGTGCTACTACCTGCCCGACTTCAACTGGTAAATCTAGAATAGTCCCGGATATCGGACTTATAACCTGAAGTTCCCCTGCTTTTTCTTCGAGACTGTTAAGCATTGCACCCAGACTGGACACCTGTTTATTTAAACCGCTAACGCCAGCTTCCTGTTGCGATACACTCTTCCTTAATTTGTCCACCTGCAATTCAGCTTTTTCATATTCAGCCCGGGCTAATGCCCCCGATTGCAGCAGGACTTTCTTTCTAGCCAGGTCATTTTCCGCCTGCTTAAGCTCCAGACGGATTGACTGGATACTTAGTTCGGCAGCTTGCAACTCTCCTTCTGTTCGGGCCAACTGGGAACGAGCAGATTCAATCTCGGCAGTTAACTCTGAGCTGGAAAGTTTGATTAATATCTGCCCCAGCCTGACCTTATCCCCCGATTCAACCAGCAAATCGCGCACCTGGGCTACCGAAGTCGCCTGTACTTCTCGGTCATTAGCTGCTTCTACATAACCAGTTTCCTCAACCGTAAGGATAAAAGTCCCGCGGCTGGCCTTGACCACTTCCACCTCTTCACCACTGCTCCCTATTATAGCTACTGCAGCTATAACAGCAGCAAGGATAATCCCCCCAATAATCCAGGCTTTTTTGCTTTTCATCGGTGCCCTCCTTTTTAATCCTGATTTTTCAATGCTTCCACCATGTCCAGTTGCCTTACCTTGCGGTTGGCTAGCTGCAGTCCTATCCAGACAAATATTAGTGCTACTCCGGCAACTATAAAATAAGTACGAGGGTAAATGATAACTGGAAAGCTATACAGGTCGGTACTGGCACTGGCCATGTAAGCCGCCCCTGCAGCCTTACCAGTTGGTAGTCCCAACCCAATTCCCAATACCGCCTGAATCCAGGTTTCCTGGCGCAGCAGACCAGCAACCTCTCCCCGCGAGTATCCCAAAACCCGCAGGGAAGCTAATTCCCGCTCACGTTCATTAAAAGTCATTACTGATGTGTTATAAATGATAGCCAGTCCCAGCAATCCGGCAAAAAGTATTAATACTGCAATCGAAGTGGTGGCAGTTCCCATCAGCTGCTCATAAGTCTCCTGCTCCTGGGTCGGGCTGGTTACCGAACCCACCCGGCTCATTTCCTGTAAGCGATTTTCCAATGATGGCATCTGGGCTTTATCTAGTTTTAACAGGACAGCACTGGCAACCTCTTGTTCACCCAGCATACTATTTGCCGTATCTAACGATACATAAGAGCCACTGCCAATCATAGGTTCGTTTATACCCATTATAGTAAGGTAAGAGGTACGCGAAGGGCCAATCCCCAAGGTAGTCTCCACCTTAACTTCATCCCCCACCTGTAGTCCCAATTTATCAGCAACCCGCTTACTAATAAGGATACCCTGGTCAGGAATCTGGTGCTCCTGTCCAAATTTATCATAAACTCGTTTCAATCGGCTGGAAGGTGCCATTCCCACCAGCACTTCATCCTCTGATTCTCCCCGGGCGTAAAGTTTTACCGGCAGCTCCATCATAGGTTCCATACGCTGCACCTCATCCCAGCAGTTCCAGTCTAAAATCTCAGTATACTTAATAGGCTCGGTAAAACGAATCAAATAATCGTAGCGGTTAATTTGCTTAAAATTCTGGTTCATGAGATAGTCAGTAGCATCCAGGGAAAAACAGGCAAAAACCAGCAGAACTACTGAGCTGATAATCCCTAAAACAGTAACTACAAAACGTCCCCGGTTACGAAATATGGAGCGCAGGCTCATTTTCCAACTACTGCTTAACTGTTTCCATAACCAGGGCCAGCTCTCCAAAGGGGTGCGCCGTCCGAAGGCGGGGGGCTGGGTCCGCATAGCCTCTGCCGGGTTAATGCGAATTACCGACCGGGAAGCCAAAAGCCCTGAAGCCATGCCTACCATAGATGTAATCAGGAAACTGTACAGCACTACCCGGATATTAACGTCATTTACCATAGCCGGTAGATTAAAAAACTGGGCAAAAAGATTATTTAAAGCAGTGGCCAAACCCATCCCCAGAATACTGCCCAGGGTAGCTGCCACCAAACCAACTGCCAGGCCGTAGGCCGTATAATGCCACATTATGCGGCGGTTATTGTAACCCAGTGCCTTCATGACACCGATGGCCAACCGCTGGGAACGAATCATGCGAGTAAGAATAATAAACTGTATGGCTGCTGCTACCAAAAAGAACATAAAGGGTAAAGAACGGGCAAAAAGCTGAATACCGTCCAATTCCGCTTGCAATACAACATGGCTGGACTGGTCCCCACGCGGAAAGCTACTAATATTCCCATAAGGCTCCAGTATTTTCTCAATTTGCTGCTTAATTTCTTCTTCATCTACCCCCGGTGCCAAATCCACCAGGAGCTGGTTTATCTGTCCGGGTAACCCCAGCATCTGTTGAGCCTGAAACTGAGAAACCATTAAAATCCCAAACCGTTCCGGTTCCGGAAAAAGGGAAGCTGCATCTTTCATAGGATAGATAAACTCCGGACTGGTAGCAGTACCAGTGACTACCAGGGTTACTTTTTTCCCATCAGCAATAACCTCGATCTCCTGACCAGGAGTTAAGCCATTGGCCTGGGCATACTGAGGGTCAACTAATGCACTAACCTTTTCCGAGCTTTGCCGGTCAAGTGGGCGACCGGATAACAAGTGCAGGCGGTTAACCTCATTCTCCATAGGCAGGGGATAGCCCGTCAAACGACCAGTTATCCTCTCATTCCCATCCTTTATAATAGGAACATCCTTTTGCATACGCCCGGTAGCCTTGACTACTCCGGGTAAAGCCTCCACCCGGGCTACCACCGATTCCGGTGCTTTCACTACCATAAAATTGTAATCCGCAAAACCGTAATCCTGATAAAACTGCTGCTGGGAGCGGCTTAAATTATAATAAGAGGTAGTCATGCCGATATATAACACTACCCCCAGAGTAACAATCACCACCAGAGCCAGAAACTGACCGCGGGTAGCCTGAATAGTCCGCAATAATTTACGGGTAAGGATACTCATTACCATT
>DUMX01000257.1 GCA_012839665.1 Gelria sp. | reverse complement strand
AGCCCTATGCTATAATTACCGCAGGAGGGTTGTAGAAATATGATGAAAAACAGTGAATTTAAAATATTTACGCTTATAATATCGCTTTTCGTAACTTTTGGATTGTTACTGGGTAGCTACAACCTGTATAACGAATATATGGTAGAAAAACCATTAACTAAGGAATTGGCTGTGATGGATACTGTTAAGTGCGCGGAAATTACAAAAGTTGATAAAGTGTATTTAATTCAACTGCAATTGGAGCCGGTAGATAACATACAGGATAGTTATAACGAAATCGAAGCCAAAATTATTAATTCAAGGATTAAAAATGATAACTATAGGATAGAAATTCAGGATACCGGAAGTAAAGAACTAAATCATTTTTATAACGACCTGCAGCCGGTCCTGTACCAGGGCATATCCGGGCAGCAATATTTATGGTTGGATGAGCAAATCCAAAATCGCAGCAGTGTTAAAGGTATAGAATCTCGCCTGTATGTGGACGAGAAGCGAGTTTATCTCCAGTTGGAGGACGCTGACTCTTACCTCTATAAAACCTTTGACATAGCACAAACACCAACTAATGGGGGTGGGGGTAGTTGAAAGAAGCTCTACTAGGTATGAGCCTGGCAATTGTCATATTTATGGCTCTTATCGGTCTTAATGTAATACCCGTGATATTAATTATTGTGCTTGTTGCCTTTTTTTATTTCTTTATGCTCAACCAGGGTTCTATTAAGTTTGAAGAAATTGGAGTAGGCAGCAGGAAGGGCATAGGGATAGATTTTGAGGATATTGGAGGTCAGGATAGCGCCGTAAATGAACTGAAGGAAGCCTTGCAGTTTGTAGTCAAACCAGAGGACATTTATCATATGGGTATTCGTCCCCTCAGGGGAGTACTCCTGGTTGGTCCGCCAGGTACCGGCAAAACCCTTATGGCCAGGGCTGCTGCCAATTATACTGGTTCTGCTTTTACTGCTGCTTCGGGTAGCGAGTTTATTGAGGTTTATGCTGGAGTAGGTGCTAAACGGATAAGAAAACTGTTTAATGATGCCAGAAAAAAGGCACATAAAGAAAAGAAGCGCAGTGCCATTATATTTATTGATGAGCTGGATATTCTTGGTGGTAAAAGGGGTTCTCATAGCAGTCATTTGGAATATGACCAGACCCTTAACCAATTACTGGTGGAAATGGATGGCATAAGCGGTAACCAGGAGCCTTATGTTCTCCTGATAGGTGCTACTAATCGTGCTGATATGCTGGACCCGGCTTTACTGCGACCTGGTCGTTTCGACCGTCAGGTACAGGTAGGTTTACCTGATAAGCATGGACGGAAAACTATTCTGGATATCCACACTCGTAATAAACCAATTAGTAATAAGGAGATTTTGGATGAGATGGCCCGGGCTACTTTTGGCTTTTCCGGTGCTCATTTGGAGAGTCTGACTAATGAGGCTGCCATCCTGGCATTACGGGAAGGCTCCAGTGCCATTGAAAATCAGCATTTTAGAGAGGCTATAGATAAGGTAATTATGGGTGAAAAATTAGACCGCCGGCCTACACCGATAGAAATGGAGCGTATCAGCATCCATGAGAGTGGTCATGCCCTGGTAAGTGAGGTGCTGGAACCGGGAACGGTTTCTTCTCTAACTATAGTACCGAGGGGAAAAGCCCTGGGTTTCATGCGTAAAGCCCCACAGGATGACCAGTACCTGTATACCAGGGATGAACTGGATAGACAGATTATGGTTATGCTGGCTGGAGCCCTGGCGGAAGAAATTAAGTATGGCAACCGCAGTACGGGGGCCAGGAATGATTTTAGTCAGGCCTGGAAGTTATCTCGGGAGATAGTAGAAAGCGGTTTATCTTCATTAGGTATTATCAGCGGAGATGACATACCGGGAGAAACTTTATACAAAGAATGTCATAAGATTATCGGTGATCTGGAAAAGATTACTCTGGATATGTTAAAGAAAATGGAGCATAGCCTTTATGCTCTGGCTAAATACCTGGTAGAAGAGGAAAGTATCGACCGCGAGCACTTTTTGAAGTTTAGTAAGAAAATAGACGGGGAATAGACACTGAAGAACACTGATAATAATTAAGGAAAAGGAATCTGTGTATTAATTCCGGGTATTATGTACCCGGAATTTTTTTGTTTAAATTTTCGATAAATAGGGGTGGGAATTGCTTATACTAAAGAGAGATAAAGGAGATGATAAGGATGCTTAATGCCTGTATCATATCTACTGGAACCGAGCTTTTATTAGGATCAACCTGGGATAGTAACTGCATTTTTCTTTCGCAAAGGCTTAACGATTTGGGAATTCAAGTTATTGCCAGATTTACTGTGGGCGATAACCGCGAGCAGATGAAGAATGCGTTTGAAAATGCTCTTAAACTGGCGGACCTGGTTATATGCACGGGCGGACTAGGTCCCACTTTGGATGACCTTACTAAAGAAATAGCCTGTGAAGTAGCTGGTTGCCAAATGGAACTGGTAGAGGAGGAAGTTAGGCGTTTACAGGATTATTTTAGCCGCCGCAAACGAAAGATGCCGGAAGCTAATTTAAAACAGGCTATGTTTCCCCCGGAAGCAAAAATCCTTAAAAACTTAAAAGGAACAGCGCCGGGAATGTATCTTAAGAAGAATGGCAAAGTACTGGTACTGCTGCCTGGACCGCCACGAGAGATGCAGGCTATGTATTTGCAGGAAGTAGAAACACAGCTTAAAAAAGATTTTGATTTGGATAATAAGCATTCAACCAGTTGTACAATTAAGGTCATAGGGCCAGGTGAATCGCAGGTAGATGAAATGCTAATAGATATTATAAATAATTCTCATAATTATAGTTTAGCTTTGTTAGCCATAGATGGAGAGGTACACATTAAGGTTACAGCTGAAGGTGAGAACACTGAGCATAGTAAGCAAATTTTGCAAGAAATCTCGCAACGGATAGAAAATACTATGGGCAGATATGTGTTTGGTCATGATGAAGAAAGCCTGGCCGGGATAATAGCAGAATTACTAGTTAAGACAGGAAAACGGTTGGCTGTCGCCGAATCATGTAGTGGTGGATTATTGGCTCGAATGATTACTGATTTATCGGGTAGTTCCAGATATTTCTGGGGATCAGTTACTTCATATAGTAATGAAGCTAAGGTTAAAATACTGGGGGTAAAGGAAGAAACGTTAGAAAACTATGGTGCAGTTAGCCGGGAAACGGCAGAAGAAATGGCTCGGGGTATACTAAAAAGCTCGGGATGCGATTATAGTCTGGCTATTACCGGAATTGCCGGACCGGACGGAGGAACCAGGGAAAAACCAGTCGGGTTAGTTTATATTGCTCTGGCAGCTCAAGAGGATTGCAAGGTTAAGGAAATGCATTTTGCTGGTGATCGGGAAGCCATACGTATGTTATCAGCTAAAACGGCACTGGATATGTTAAGACGGCATTTACAATATGGAGGCGTTTAATATGAGAATTTTTATAGCAATACCAGTACCAGAAGAGATTAAAGAAGAGGCCTCGCGGATAAAGGCGGAATTGAACCGACTGGGACCTGATATTAAGTGGGTAGAATATGAGAATTATCATATTACACTTAAATTTTTGGGTGAAGTAACGGAAGGGCAACTTGATGACATTAAAGCCAAGTTGTTAATGGTAGCGCAAGCTTGTCCGCAATTTAATTTTAAAACTACCGGAATTGGTTTTTTCCCTAATAAAAATAGGCCGCGAGTGATGTGGTTAGGGGTTAAAGGGGAAATGAATAAGGCACAATTTTTAGGTGAAAGAGTTGATACATATTTAGAAGAACTAGGCTTTGAGTCTGAGAAAAGGCGTAGTTTTCATCTAACTTTGGGGCGGATGCGTTCGGAGCGAAACATTGATGAAGTCGTTTCCACTACCGGAGATATAAGTAATAATTTGAGAAGTTATGATTTACCGGTTAAGGAGTTTTTCCTGATGGAAAGTCGTCTCTCCTCCAGCGGACCCGAGTATTTCGTGTTAGAGAAGTATAATTTGGAGGGGTGATTAATAAGAAAATAGAATTTTTTTTGACACTGAAGGACACTGATTTCTTATGATT
>DUMX01000357.1 GCA_012839665.1 Gelria sp. | reverse complement strand
CAGGCTAATCTGGAAAAGGGTCAGGCCATAACCAACGCTCGTTTAGATGAGCATTATCAAATCCTTAGAGCCTTGGAACATGCTTCGACAGTACATAAAGCTGATATCGATAACCTTACTCATCAAGTGGCTGGCTTATCTGGAGAAATAAAAGCTGTTCAAAAGATTCAAGCCGATCATACCGAGGCGCTCGACCGTATTGAAAATAAAGTTGCCGGGCATGATGTCAAAATCGAAGTACTGGATAGAACCAAGGCTGATAAGCGCAAGGTTAAATAATCTGTTCTTTAAATTCGTCGCAATATCGTTTTCGCCTTATGGTATCTCCCCTATATTTAGAGAGTTTTTCCAAGTTGATTTATAGGTTTCAAGGTTATTTCCACAGTAATTGTACAAGTACCAGGAAGGCGTGGGTGAAAAACAGTATGGCGCTGGTTCGCTCCGTTTTCCACCTGAACAGATCTTTAAGCGGCAGCACACCTTTGAAAAAGCGGTGCATGTTCAGTCCTATGCTGCTCAGGTGATAGACTTCAAAAAGGGCGAACATACCGGTAAGTATCCAGAAGGCGAGATTATCAATAACTAAAAAAACCAGCACAAAATAAACAGCCTCCAAGAAGATACTGAAAACCAGCATCCATCTCATGTGACTGCGAGAAGCGTATTTAACCTCCATCATCCAGTCCGCCAACCCGGCGAGCAAAAAACTCTCAAAACGTTCTGGATGAGAACGCAGGATGTTAAAAAAATAAGATGCGTATACCAGTACAATTATCGCAGCAATTATACCCAGTGCAATTTGCATATCAGTGGTCTCCCCAACTCCTTTTGTTCCCATCATACCATAAACGCTTATACTGCTACACCCGGTTGGCAGGTTTTTTCTCTTGCTGATTTCACACCTTTTTCCCCGTACCTGCAGTCCCCGCCGTTGGTCTGCTTGGCAGCCGCTGAGATAATTCCTTTTCCATATTTTGCAGGTTTTTCATCACAATTTCTCCCTTGATCATGGCCACTTCGGCTTGCTTTTTAGTTACGGCCTGATCAAAATCATGCAGGGAGAATTCGGTTCGGCTGAGTAATTTCGGCTCGATTCCTTCCGCCTGAACCTTGAGGTGACCCCAATGTTCCAGGCTGCGGGCAGCATGAGTCCGAGCTGTTTCCCATTCTCGCTTGCCAACCAGGGCGTTGCTATTCATGATTTCGTACTTTACCCGGAAGAATTCTGCAGGTATGGGAGTGCTGAATAACTGAGATATATCGGCATAGTGTCCGTACAGGGTAATGGCAGCAAAGAGAGTTCCTTCCACCCGATGCTGATTAATTTCCTGAGTGAGGACATTAAGGGTCTGTTCAAAATTATCCCGGGCGGTAGTGGTCAGGCCGGCTTTAATGGCTTCGGGTTCAACCATGTTCCAGTTCTCGTGGATTTTTTTCAGGCTTTTAATTTCATTTTGCCAGGCTACATTGCTGGTAGGGGAAGTAGACTGGTTTTGATGTTCATCTGCCGAGGATTTTTCCGATTTTGGGGATTCGTCTTTTTTTT
>DUMX01000021.1 GCA_012839665.1 Gelria sp. | reverse complement strand
GCTGAACTGAAAACCAAACCAACCCAGCATAGTGTAAAAGAACTGCGTAGTATTGGTATACAGCCAGATATTCTGGTTTGTCGTACTGAAAAAGACCTCTCCGAAGATTTAAAGGCCAAATTAGCACTATTCTGTGATGTGGATAGTGAGGCCGTAATCCAACTAAAAGATGCTGGTTCCATATATGAAGTTCCTCTGATGCTGGCTCAGGAACGTTTGGATAAGGAAGTTATCCGACGACTGGGACTGGATTGTCAGGAAGCTGATTTGGTTGACTGGGAGGAATTGGTGAATAGAATACATAACCTGGACAAACAGGTTACCATTGGCCTGGTTGGTAAATATGTGGAACTGCCCGATGCTTATCTTAGTATTGTTGAATCACTTAAGCATGCAGGGTTTCAATTTAATTGCGAAATAGAAATTGAATGGATATATGCTGAGCAAATAGAAAAAGAAGGCTGTGAGCATTTGCTAAAAGATGTGGATGCTATACTGGTACCAGGAGGTTTTGGAGACCGGGGTATTGAAGGGAAAATTGCTACGGCCAGGTATGCCAGGGAGAATGGCATTCCTTATCTGGGCATATGCTTGGGCATGCAGTGTGCAGTAATTGAGTTTGCCCGTAATGTCTGCGGATTAAAAGGAGCCAACAGCATGGAATTTGACCCGGATACTGAATATCCGGTAGTCCATATTATGCCCGATCAAGAGCAGGTGGAACATAAAGGAGGGACTATGCGCCTGGGAGTTTATCCTTGTGAACTGGTGGAGGGAAGTATTGCTTTTCAGGCCTATGCAACTCGCAATATAAGTGAACGACATCGTCACCGTTATGAAATCAATAATAATTTTAGAAAGATACTAGAACATCATGGTATGAAAATATGCGGCCTATCGCCGGATAAAAAACTGGTAGAAATAGTGGAAATAAGTGAACACCCCTGGTTTGTAGCGTGCCAGTTCCACCCCGAATTTGGGTCTCGTCCCAATCGACCCCATCCTCTTTTTATTGGACTTATTGGTAAAGCTATCGATTATCGTAGGAAAAAGTAGAGAAAGAAAAAGCCCCTGGTTTAGCTAAACCAGGGGCTTTTAGTATTTTAGAATGGAATACGGTTAGTCCTGGACCAAATTTTCATTTCTTTGGCCTCTTTAATCAGTTCATCACGGAAATCGGGATGAGCGATATTAATAACAGATTCTGCTCTCCCCCAGATAGACCGACCCTTCATACTGACTGCACCATACTCAGTTACAAGGTACTGAACTATGGTACGAGGTACGGTTACGGCAGAACCTGGAGTTAACAGGGGACGGACACGGGAATGGACTTTGCCTTCTTTATCCGTGTAGGTAGAGGAAAAGGCCAGGAAAGCCTTACCGCCTATGGAGTGGAAGGCACCAATAACAAAGTCTAACTGTCCACCAGTTCCAGAAATCTGGCGTAATCCGAAGGTTTCTGAGCAGACCTGAGTCAAGAGGTCTACTTCCAGGATATTGTTAAGGGAAATCATATTATCATGCCTGGCAATACGATCAGGGTTATTAGTATAATTTACCGTGCATGATGCACAGAGCGGGTTATCGTCCAGGAAGTCGTAGGTTTCCTGGGTACCCAGGCAGAAGGAATAAGTACTTTTGTTAATATCATAAGCTTTTTTGGCATTAGTTATTTTGCCTTTTTCATACATCCTGACATAGGCATCACAGAACATCTCGCTCTGTACCCCCAAATCCTTAAGGTCAGAGTCGGCTATCATATTTCCCAGCAAATTAGGCAAAGCTCCAATTCCCAGCTGAATGCAAGCACCGTCAGGAATGTGTTCCATTATGTGGCCAGCAATTTTAGTTTCTTCGGGTGTGGGCTCAGCCGAAGGTGGAGTGGCAAAAATAGGAGTATTAGACCCTTCAATGATGTAGTCAACTTCACT
>DUMX01000256.1 GCA_012839665.1 Gelria sp. | reverse complement strand
TTATTCTCCCCGGGTGATTTTCCAGGTGGCGACCAAGTATGTCCAGGGCAATATCCTGTCCGCAAATAATTAATCCAGGAGCTTTGGCGGTAGTTTCACCTGCCAATAGCGGCGATTCCATGAGGGGAGTCGAAGGTTTAAGGGGAACAGGTTCCTCTCCCTTACCTTTGTTAATATAGTTTTGTAAGTCCTGACTATCGATTCTAATCTTTTTACCAACCCGATAGGACGGAATTTCTCCTCGTTTTACCATTTCATAGACGGTATACTTGCTTATTTTAAGTATTTCAGCAACTTCTGCTGGTGTAAGGGGGGTGTTTTTTTTACGCATGACTGCCTCCTTATTTAAATTTTAGAATTGAATAAAACTACTAAAAAAGCGGTATAGATTTAATGCAAATCCGTTAAATAGCAACAGATATTTTACTTTTCAGAATAAAAAAACAATTAGATTAGTGATTTTCATATAATATTCACTTATATTGTGGTATATTTATGGTTAGTTATGTGGTATTATATCTTATTTATTTGTTTATTTGAGCAAAACAGTTTGGTTTAATTGGGTTTAGTTTATAGGATCGAGTTAGTATTGGTTATTGATCCGGTGATTACCCTTAATTGTAAATCAGATGGCAATAAAATGCTATTGTTATACTTTAGCTTGAGAACATTAAGTGCTGATAAAGTTTATGAGAATTTTATTGAAAGGAGGGCTAACCGGGTTTTTGCAAGGGAAGTAAGAAGTTATACTTTATTTGTTTAGGAGGAATGAGGGATGCTTAATTTTAAACCTGCATCTAAAAAGTGGTTGATCGCTGGTCTTATTATGGTATTTTTGGCGGTTGCTCTGGTTGGTTGCGGTAACCAGGATGCTGATATCCTTGAAGATGAAGGGCAACAGAGTGCAGAGCCGGTTACTTTACTAGTATCAGCCGCTGCCAGTTTGACTGATGCTATGGCTGATATTGAGAAGGCGTATCAGGAAGAACATCAAAATGTAAGCTTCGATTTTAACCTGGCTTCTTCCGGTTCTCTGCAACAACAGATTGAACAGGGCGCTCCGGCTGATGTGTTTATTTCTGCCGCCAAGGGTAAAATGGACGCTTTAGATGAAAAGGATTTAATTGTAAAAGAGACCCGTAAAGACATAGTTAGAAACACTCTAGTTTTAGTTGTAGCTAAAGATAATGATATAATTAAGCGTTTTGAGGATTTAGAAAAAGCTCAAAAAATTGCTATGGGTGAACCGGAATCGGTTCCGGCAGGTAAATATGCTTCTGAGGCCTTGACCAGTCTTAATTTATTGGACAAAGTAAAAAGCAAACTGGTTTATGCCAGTAATGTACGTCAGGTATTGGCCTACGTGGAAAGTGGCGATGCTGAAGCTGGTTTAGTGTATCAGACTGATGCTAACATATCGGACAAGGTTAAAGTAGCAGCGGTAGCTGATGAAAGTTTGCATTCTCCCCTGGTTTATCCGGTAGCAGTAGTTAAGGATAGTAAAAACCAGGAGGAGGCTAAAGCTTTTGTCGATTTCTTAAGTAGTGATAAAGCGGCGGCCGTTTTTGAAAAACATGGCTTTACTATGGTAAAGTAAGCAAATAGTAATTCCGGCACTTGGTCAAATTTAAACTGAGTGCCGGATTATAGATGTTGAGGCTCTTTCCAGGGAGGGAAGGGGAGAATTGGTAGATATTATAGCAGTGATGGATTTAAATCCACTATGGGTATCATTAAAAACAGTATTGGTAGCAACCGCCATCACTTTTGTTCTGGGTATTATCATAGCGCGCTGGATGGCCCGGCGCGAATTCAAGGGCAAGAGCTTGTTAGATGGAATTTTTATTCTACCTCTAGTTTTACCACCTACAGTAGTTGGTTTTATCCTGTTGTGGTTTCTGGGAAGAAACGGTTGGCTGGGTTCACTATTTTTCGAAATAGGACGACCAGTGGTTTTTTCCTGGTCGGCAACAGTTATTGCGGCTACAGTAGTATCGTTTCCTCTGATGTACCAGACTGCCCGCGGGGCTTTCGAACAGATTGACGCTAATATTGAGGATGCTGCCCGTACCTTGGGGGCTTCAGAATGGGATGTTTTCTGGCAGATCACTATACCTATGGCCTGGCCGGGAATAGCAGCAGGTACTATTTTAGCCTTTGCCCGTTCCCTGGGGGAATTC
>DUMX01000255.1 GCA_012839665.1 Gelria sp. | reverse complement strand
AGAATCTTGCCGTGTACCCGTCAGGGTGAATTAAAATTTACTTTGATAATCCGGGTTATCACTATATTATTGCTTAAAAATTTATTTTCTTAAGTGTATGTTTTAAGCAAAGTTTCCTTGCGCAAGCTGGGACAAACGCAGCGTTGCTCCGGAGAGAGCTGGCGTAAGAACTTCAGCATAATTTTGGCCATATTTATACTTTCATTATAATATATATCCGTTAGTTCTTCGTGTTGCCAGGGAGATATTATACCTTCGGCATAATTTACTACTAAGTACAGTCCAATATAACAGGCTCCGATTTCCCGGGCCAGGTAAACTTCAGGACAAATACTCTGCCCTACTACATCCGCTCCGGCCATTTTAAACAATCCTACTTCAGCTGGACTTTCAAAATGCCTGCCATCAGTATTAACATATATCCCGCGGTCAAACACCCGGCTTGGCCAATTTTCTTCCGCTATCTGGTATAGTAATTCTCTCATGGTCGGGCAAAGCGCATCACGCATAATCAACAGGTGGCGGTCCTCCAACCCTACATCTTTGCGCATAGAAAAGTCCATATAATCATGGGGTATAATCAAATCCCGGGTTTTTAGCAGATGATTAATTGCACCAACTCCGCCCTCAGCAATAATACGTTTCACACCAGCCTCGCGCAAAACCCAAAACACCTGGCGGGACGCATCAGCCCGGCTTACTCCCTGCCTCCAGCCATGCATACAGCAGGTCAGGACCTTTTTATCCCCTTGTTCATCATGTATGATGAATTCCTTAAATTCTGGGCTTTTACCCCAGGGCGTATTAAAAACCAGGTCCCGACCTTTTAATTCCACATAGTCTAACTCCAAGCTTTCAGGGAATTCTATACTCAAGGTACTGGACCCGCCAATTAAGCCAAAATCACATTGTGGCACTACCATACCGACACTCCTTAATATAAGTTAATATTCTTCCAGTATACGGTAAGTGGTGTCGCGTAACGCAGGCCTACGACCCGTAGCCCGGATGAGCTCAATCATTTCTTCCCGGTCCATTTTATATACCAGACCAGCAGAGCGCACCACATTTTCCTCTATCATAATACTGCCCAAATCATCACCGCCAAAAAGTAGTGATAGCTGACCAATTTGTTTCCCCTGGGTAACCCAGGAACCCTGGATATGGTCAATATTATCCAGGTAAAGCCGGGATAATGCCAGAAACCGCAAGTAAGCCAGTGATGAAATCTTTTTCCCCATCAGTTCGTTATTACCAGGCTGGTAGGTCCACATAATAAAAGCTCTAAAACCCCCGGTTCCATCCTGCAAGTTTCTAATCTTATCCAGATGATAAATACGGTGTTGCAATTGGTCCCTACTACCCATCATCATGGTGGCAGTGCTTTTCATACCTATTTCATGGGCGGTTCTCATTACCTCCAGCCATTGCCGGGTACTTATTTTGCTGGGACTAATATGTTTTCTAACCTCATCGTGTAGCACTTCAGCCCCACCACCAGGGAGGGAGTCTAAGCCTGCTTTCTGCAAACGGAGGAGAGTTTCCTTTATATCCAGATCGGATATTTGAGCAATATATGCAATTTCTGGAGCGGTAAGCGAGTGTATAGTTATGGCATAACGTTGCTTAATACTTTGAAACATGTCTTCAAAAAAGTCTATTTTGAGATTAGGATTAAGTCCTCCCTGAATCATTAACTGGGAGGCGCCTAACTCTATAGCTTCTTCAATTTTTGCAAACAGGGTATCCTTATCTATAACATAAGCATCAGCATCATTCTCGTGCCGATAAAATGCGCAAAACTTACACTGGCAGCTGCAAATGTTGGTGTAGTTAATGTTGCGGTCAATAATAAAGGTAGCTATATTATTGGGGAAACGCTTTCCCCTGGCCTGATTAGCAGCCTGTCCCAATGTCAAGAGGTCAGCATGCTGGTATAGATATGCAAATTCTTCATTGTTCATCCGCCGTCCGGCCAGTATTTCTTCTAATATATTCGCTATATCCAAAATAACCTCCATGCTAAAAAATTAAAAATTCATAATTAACCCGTCATGAGCGCCGGGCACACACAACCACTTATGAAAATAGTAGCTAGGATTGTAGTAATTGTAATAGGAGAAATGCGGAGCATTTCCACGCTAATTCTTAATTCTCAATTCTAAATTCTAAATTAACCTCGTACTTTGTGTTACCACTACTTGAGGCAATACCCTTACCCGTTGCTACCAGGCACCTAATCTCTATATATCCATTATCTCTATGGGAGGAACTACGTCGATTAGTCCCTGATTTTTGGCTTCTTTATAATACTGCAGCAGTCCTTCCTGTTTACTTTCATCAAAATCGAAACGCAAATTATTAAAATAATCTATCAGGTAATCAGCTGTAAAATCCTCCCACTGCGAGGCTTTGGCCGCACAGTGTTCTATGTTTTCCAGGCTGAATCTTATCGAATCAGTAAAAGTATCTCTTATCAGTTTTAACTCGTCCCGGCGATTCTGGGCAAAATCACGACGGATAGCCCAAACTGCAAAAACCATAGGCAGTCCGGTAAACTTTTTCCATTCACTACCCAAATCATAGATAAATAGGCGGTCCTGGTTTTTATAACGTGCCCGCAGGGCATCGTCACCGATTAATAGGGCCGCATCAGCTTCCATCAGCATAGCTCTAAGCTCCGGAGCTGATTGAAAATAATCAGGTGAAATATTATAGAAACGAGCCATTATAATACGCAGCAGGGCCTGGGAGGTTGCTGAAATATTGGTAAGTGCAATTTTTTTATTATGGAGCTTATCAATAGGCAGTTTAGAGAAAAGATATATGCTTTTTACATCCCCATCGGCGCTAATTGATATGTCTGGCATTAAAATGTATTCTTTGTAATTGCGGGCATAGGCAATAGACGATATTGGTGCCATATCCAGAATATTGTCAGCCAACATACGATTTAAGTCAGTAGGATTACCTTTAATAAGCTCAATCTCTAGTAAAAACTTTTTTTCAATTAACCCATAAAAAAGCGGAAAACAATTAATAAACTGAATATGTCCGACCCTTGGTTTCATAATTAATCTGCTCCTTTAACCTTTCATTCCCCTTTTATCGGGGGCCTGTTAAAATATTTTGATAATATTATAAAGAGTATCTCGTTCTACTGGAATATATCCACTTTCACGGATTAATTCAATAATAGTACCTTTATCAATGCCTTTTTCGGTTTGTGCCCCGGCAGAATGCATTATCCTTTCCTCAACTATGGTCCCATCCAGGTCATCAGCTCCAAACTCAAGTGCTATTTGGGCCAGGGGGATGCCAAGCATAATCCAAAAGGCCTTTATATGTTCAATATTATCTAACATTAAACGAGCTATGGCCATAGTTTTTAAGTCATCAATAGCGCTGGTTCTTCTTATATGGCTTAATTGCGTATTTTCAGGCAAAAATGGCAAGGGTATAAATGATTGAAAACCGGGTGCCTCATCTTCTAATTCCCGTAGACGGATGAAATGATTAATCCTATCCTCAATGCTTTCCACATGACCATAGAGCATGGTACAGTTAGTTTTAATTCCTAAATCATGAGCGGTTCGATGAACTTCCAACCAATCATCACTCATAGCCTTCCGGGGACAAAGTTTCCGCCGAATGTCATCATTAAATACCTCTGCCCCTCCACCAGGCATAGAGCCCAGACCAGCATCCTTCAAAATGGTAAGTACTTCCCTTACTGATAGGCCGCTAATCTGAGAAAAATAAAATATCTCTACAGCTGTAAAAGCTTGTACATGAATATGAGGATAAGTATCATGTAAGCGCCTTATTACCTCCACATAATAATCAAAAGGCTTTTTAGGATGTAGAGCACTGACCACGTGAAATTCAGTAATGCCATAATCTATCGCTTCCGCTCCAAACTCCAAGGCCTCATCTGGAGTCATTATATACGGACCACCACGACCATTTTCGTCAACTCCAAAAGCACAAAATTTGCACCGGGATACACATATATTAGTAAGATTTATATGGCGGTTAACATTAAAATAAACATAACGTCCAGATATTTCTAATTTTTTAGCTCGGGCCATCCTACCAACAGTCAATAAATCAGTAGACTGGTAAAGGTATAAGCCATCCTCTTTACTTAGTCTAATATCCTGTGCAATTTTATCCTCTATGGCTTGTAATTTTTTATCCATCATTCATCTCCCTGACAGTATATGATATCTTTGATTGCTTAACCAATAATGAAATTATACCAGATATAAATAAAATAAGGCACATTAGTAACAGGATAAGATCCCAGATATACGCTGGAAATATAACCCCTGAACTGTATCCCCACCATTCATCCCATGCCTCCTGAAACTAAGCACAGTTTTAGTTTATAAACAAATGCTTATACCCGCCATTTTAGTGTAGAAATTCGCAGGTTACTCAGTTTTTCTCATCAATAAACAAGACTTGTCTTTCTAAGCACATGATTATTCAATATTTTCGTATTTTTCAACCTTTAAAAATCATTTTCCTAACAAAAATAGCCTTTAAGACTTATCGTCCAAGGATATTTTGCAGAACAAATGTAGCTATTTATTATTTCTTTTTTTCTCCCGGTTATATTTGAGGAATTCTGCCGGGTCAATTTCTTCACCGAAAGTTAAAGCCCAGTCCAAACGTTTGATTACTTCTTCAGTTGTTCCGGGACCGGTATAAATAAGCGGCTCACATGACAGTTTCTCTAAAAAAATAGCCAAATCCAGAGCCATATCCTCTATTTCTGTGATACCCTGCTGTAATCGTATTAAATTGCGCTCCTTTTTTAACTCCAGCGATTTCTGGTGTATGTCAGTTATGGTATCTTTTATTATTCCTGCTGGCAAGAAATTAGTCATATCAATACTCCCTTACTGCCTTGCTTTTGAGTATTGATATATTTTCGCTGTCGGCTATCTACTATCCTTTTTTTCTATAGCCAACTCTAGTAAACATTCTATTAAATCTTCATACGAAAGGCCAACTGCCCGAGCAGCATCAGGGACCAGGCTCATATCAGTTAGACCAGGTATGGTATTAATTTCTAAAATATAGGGCTGGCCTTTTTGGTCCAGCATAAAATCTATACGGGCACATCCCCTGCAGGAAAGGCTTTTATAAGCTTCTTCACTTATCCGGGTAATCTTATCCTGTAATTCTTGGCTAATTCGAGCAGGGACAATATGTTCACACATACCTGGTGTATATTTGGATTCATAATCGTAGAATTCGTTACTGGATGTTATTTCGATAATTGGTAAAACACAAGGGTTATCATTACCCAGTATACTGGCGGTTAATAAGGTGCCGTCAATGTATTTCTCCACCAGTACATCATCATCATATTGAAAGGCGGCCTCTATTGCTGGCAGT